>UROA01000021.1 GCA_900549355.1 uncultured Collinsella sp.
TCGTGACGGTGCGCATGGCGAACTACAAGATCTCGGTCTTGGGCGAGGTGGCCCGCATCGACGGCATGCTCGATATGGTGCTTGCCGAGATGCGCTCGACCAAGGCGGCGGGCGAGGGCAGCGTGCCCATCATCATCACCGGCGATGATGCCGAGGCGCTCGCGGCGTTGGTCGGCCATAGCCTGACGGTAGACGACGCGCTGACGCTGCGGGGTCTCGCCGAGATCTACCGCATCAACCAAAAGCCCCGCCGCGTGTAAAAGTGAGGGCGCCGGTGGGACAAACGCCTCCACCTTTCACCTGCTACAATGGGTCAAACTATTGCGATTACGGAGGTGTCTGCCATGTCGGACGATCTTCATCAAACTTCGTCAGGCAAGCGCCTGGACGTCATTAGCTGGGACGAGTTCTTTATGAGCGTGGCCATCGCCGCGCAGCGCCGCAGCAAGGACCCCAACACGCAGGTGGGTGCGTGCATCGCCAACACCAACCACCGCATCCTTTCGGTGGGCTACAACGGTACACCCTCGGCGCTCAACGATGACTTTTTCCCGTGGGGTACGAGCGACGACCCGCTGCAGGACAAGCACAACTACGTGGTCCATGCCGAGGCCAACGCCGTGCTCAACTACCGTGGCTCGCTCAAGGATCTCGAGGGTTCCACGGTTTACGTCACGCTGTTCCCGTGCCATGACTGCGCCAAGATCCTGGCGCAGGTGGGTGTGGGCGAGGTCGTCTACCTGGACAATAAGTATGCCGACACCGATGACGGCCGTATCAGCCGCCGCATTCTCGACTCTTGCGGCATCAGCTACCGCCAGGTTATCGTCGATGTTCAGATTGGTACCGGGGGACAGGCTCGGCAGTAATATGCGTTGTTGCTATCTGACGACGAACGCAGCTCAAAGAGCTCCGTTCCAAATTGACTACTCGTGAAGGTCGCGTCTGTGCGCATGGACGGCTCGTGAGCGGGTACACGGCTGTAGTAACATAGCTTCTGTCCGCGGGCGCGCCCGCGTAATTGTGAGAAAGGAGCCCCTGTGGCTGTTAACGAAGAGCTGCTTAAGAAGGTTCTTGAAGAGATTCGCCCCAACCTGCAGGCCGACGGCGGCGATATGGAGTATGTGGGCGTCGACGACGAGGGTGTCGTCAAACTGGAGCTGCAGGGCGCTTGCGCCGGCTGCCCTATGAGCGCACTGACCCTGTCCATGGGCATCGAGCGTATCCTCAAGGAGCATGTGCCCGGCGTTACCCGTGTCGAGCAGGTCAATGCCTCCGGCGAGACCGACGACCTGTACGACGAGTACGCGCCGTTCTAAGATGCGAAAGCTGCGGACGGCATACTCCGCATAGACGTTACGCCCAAATATGCGGCTGCGAGCGCAAGGCCCGCGGCCGCATTTGTATGTAGGGAGTAGGAGGGTCGACATGCTCAACGACCTCTACCATATGCTTGATCCTGTCGCGATCTCGGCGGGCCCCATCACCATCTACTGGTACGGCCTGGCCTACGTGGTTGGCGCTCTGCTCACGGCGGTCGTCATGTACCGCACGCAGCGCCGTTGGGGCTTTAACATCACGATTGACGACCTGACGAGTGTCGTGGTCGGCGTGGTCTTTGGCCTCATTATCGGTGCCCGCCTGTTCTACGTCGTCTTTTACGGTGATGGCTACTACTGGGCGCACCCGCTCGAGATCTTTGCCACCAACGAGGGAGGCATGAGCTTCCATGGCGGCTTGGTGGGCGGCATTATCGGCGGCATCATCGTGTGCCGCATGTATAAGCTCGATGCCTGGACTTTGGCAGACCTTGCCGTCATAGGCGCGCCGCTGGCCTTGTGCTTGGGCCGTTGTGCCAACTTTGTCAACGGAGAGCTGTGGGGCAAGCCGACCGATCTGCCCTGGGGTGTGGTCTTTGGCGGCACCGCGGGCGATATGCCGCGCCATCCCTCCCAGCTCTACGAGGCGTTTCTTGAGGGCGTCGTGCTCTTCTGTATTTTGCAGGTGCTCAGCCGCAAAAAGCCGCTGCTGCCCCAGGGCACGTTTATGGGCGTGTTCGTGATGGGGTACGGCATCGTCCGCTTTCTCGTTGAGTTCGTGCGCGTGCCCGATGCCCAGCTGGGTTATCTGCTGGGAGGCATTATCACCATGGGTCAGCTGCTGAGTTTGCCGCTCGTGATCGCCGGCCTGGCGCTCATCATCTTCGCCCGACACCGCAATCGCCCCCAGCGCGTCTACCTGGACGCCTAACCACCAAAACCACCACAAAGGGGACAGGCACCTTTGTGGTGGTCTTGCCGAGTTTGATAGGTTTCTAGAAAGGCTTTCGGACTGTGAAGGATTCCGACCTCTCCACAACGGCTGCGCGCGACGCTGCCCGCATCGTCTGGTTTAAGCGCTACCCCGCCAAGCAGACGCTCATCGCATTTTTGCTCGCGCTGTTGGCGACCACGGCGTTTTCCATCGATCCCGCCCCGGTGTCGAGCAACGCGGTCTTGGCGATTGACCCCAAAGCCTCGGGCATGCTGTACGTGTGCTACGAGGTGCTCCTCTCGTTTGCCGGCCATACCGACGCGGTCATGCTGCTTGCGCTTGCCTGCCTGCTCACGCTGCCGTTTCGCTACGTGTTCTTTGGCCGCGGCGACGCTTGGCGTCCCTCGGTGATCCTTCCGTCGCTGTTCTTTGCCGTCTGCATGGTGTTTGGCCGCAGCTACGACCTCACCGATTCGGCCGAGATCGTGCTCGGCGACAAGGCCCGCATCATCTGCGCCTGGATAGGCGGCGCGGGCTGGATGCTCTTGGCGGTCGTTGCCTTCTACCTCGCCTTTGAGTGTCTAGATTGGCTGAGCTCTCGGCGCATTCCGTTTTCCGAAGCGCACTTTGGCCGCGTATGGCGTGTGGCTCACGCCGTGCTCTCGGTCCATCCCTTTGCCGGGCCCTTCCTGGTGCTTATGATCGCCTGGGCGCCCACGCTCATCGCTTCGCTGCCTGGCCTTTTTATGGGAGATACGGGTGCGCAGATTCGCCAGTGGTTCAACTACCCCAACGGCACGAGTGACTACCTGCGTCTGCTCAATCCCAATGTGTTGCTCAACGGACATCACCCCGTGGCGCACACGGCTATCATCGGTTTGTGCGTCCAGCTGGGGCTTTCGCTGTTCAATAGCGCCAACGCGGGTCTTGCCATCTACACCTGCGCTCAGTTCGTCATTACGGACGCCTGCATGGCCTATTCCATCTCGTCGCTGCGCAAGCTGGGCGTGAGCCTGCCGGTCCGCGGCGTGACCTTGCTGTTCTTTGTGTTTATGCCCATGTTCTCCAACTACGCGGTCCTGCTTACCAAAGATGTGCTGTTTGCCGACGCGTTTTTGGTGCTGTTGGTGCAGACCGTGAAGCTCGTGGCCTGCGGCCTGCCCCGTCGCGATGCCAATGCCGAGCGTGCGGGCGAACAGAGGCCCGTGCTCTTTGCGTGCCACGACTGGCTGCTGCTCGCTCTGGGCGCCATGGGTTCCACGTTTCTGCGTAACGGCGGCCTGGTGTTTCCCCTGGCGGCATGCGTAATCGCGGCGGCGTTTTGCGCATGGGATGCGCATGTGGCTCATCGTGCAGCCAGGCAGACTGGCGCTGCGACTTCGGGCGCCACGCCGCGCTTCCGCTGGGTCGGCGTCCTCGCGGTGCTCGCGCTCTGCCTTGCCTCCAACATGTACTTCACCAAGGTCTTTATGCCGGCGCACGACATCACGCCTGGTTCCAAGCGCGAAATCCTCTCGATTCCGTTCCAGCAGACGGCTCGTTTCGTCCAAAAGCACGACGGCCTCAACTCGGGTGTCAACCCCACGGTTAAGGAGGACGGCACCATCGTGGAGGCTCCTTGCGACGGCTTGGTGACCGACGAAGAGCGTGCCGTGATCGACCGTGTGCTCAAGTACGAGAATCTGGGCCGCCGCTACAACCCGGATAAGTCGGACGCTGTCAAAAATTGCTTCAACGAGTACGCCTCGCAGGAGGACATCAAGGCCTATTTTGAGGTGTGGGCCCAGATGTTCAAAAAGGATCCCGAGTGCTATATCTCGGCGCTCATCAATAACTACTACGGCTACTTTTATCCGAGTGCCCGCGATGCGTGGGTCTACAGCACGGCGCGCAGTGCCGAGATCATGGCGAAGCCCGATAACCTCAAGTACTTCGACTTCCATCCGGTCGATAGCAAGGTTGTGCGCTGGTGCGACCACCTGATCAACCTGTATCGCGTGGCGGTGCAGCGCATCCCGTTTATCTCGCTCACCATGAGCTCGGCCACCTATGTGTGGATCATGATCGCCGTGGTGGTCTATCTGCTACGTCGTCATTCGTGGCGCGGGCTGGCCATTTGGGTGCCGCTGCTGGGCGTGCTCGCCGTGTGCCTGATCGGTCCCTGCAACGGCTCGACCTACATGCGCTACCTGTATCCGGTCATCGCCTGCATGCCCTTTGCCATCGGCGCCACCATCACCCGCAGCGACCTCCTCTGGTCCTAATTTGGTGCAAAGGGGGCAGGTTGCTTTGCACCAAGGGGCTGTATCATCACGACGCCTTCATTTTGGGGTTTATCTCGCAGGCCAGTAGGTATATCATAACGACGTTTGTTTATATTGCCCGGGCATCTGCGCTGGGCTTTAGGTCGAAACCGATAGGAGACACGTATGTCCGGACACTCTAAGTGGGCCACAACCAAGCATCGTAAGGGCGCGCAGGACGCCAAGCGTTCCGCCCTCTTCTCCAAGCTGAGCCGCAACATCACCGTTGCTGCCCGTCTCGGCGGCGACCCGCTGCCTGAGAACAACGCCAGCCTCGCTGCTGCTGTTGCTAAGGCCAAGGCTCAGTCCATGCCCAAGGACAAGATCAAGTCCGCTATCGACAAGGCCTTCGGTTCGGGTGCCGACGCCGCTGTCTACGAGAACATCGTGTACGAGGGCTACGGTCCCGCCGGTGTCGCCGTCTACGTCGACTGCCTGACCGACAACCGCAACCGTACCGCCGCTGATGTCCGTTCCGCCTTCTCCCACGCTGGTGGTAACCTGGGCACCTCGGGCTCCGTCGCCTTCCAGTTTGAGCGCAAGGGCCAGATCGTCGTCGCCAAGGAGATCCTGGACGAGAACGCCAAGAAGGAGACCATGATCGCCAACGGTCCTGCCGGTGACGAGGATGAGTTCATGATGGCCATCGCCGAGGCCGGTGGCGAGGACTACGAGGACGCCGGCGAGGAGTGGATCGTCTGGACCGCTGCTAACGACGTCATGGCTGTCTCCAAGGCGCTCGAGGAGCAGGGCGTCCAGGTCAAGGGCTCCGAGACCACCATGGTCCCGACTACCCCGACCGAGGTCTCCGGTACCGACGCCAAGAAGGTCCAGCGCCTCATCGACCGTCTTGAGGAGCTCGACGACGTCCAGGATGTTTACAGCACCATGGACATGACCGACGAGGTCATCGCTGCCCTCGAGGAGGAGTAGCGCCCACACGGGTTAAGCCGTGCATATCTGGGCATAATGAAGCGAGCATGCAAGCCTCGTGGAATAGATGAGCCGGATCCGCGTGCGTATGGCACCGGACCCGGCTCTTTTATAATGATGCGAATCGTTTTGCATTCTGTGGACCGAAACCTGAAGGGAGCGCGCGTGCGCGTACTCAAACGAGCCCTAGCGATCGTGTATCTTGCCGCCGCCATCGTGGCGCTGGGTACGCTTGTCTGCCAGTTCTGGGGACCGTATACGTATCGCATTATGTTGCTGTTGCGTGACACCATGCCTCGCGTCGTCGTTACGGTGTGTGCCGCTATCGTGGCGCTTGGCGTGCTCATCGGTTTTTTCCGCCTGATGTTCGCGCGTCGCGAGCCGTCCTGCGTACATCCGGCGGGGGAGCGCAATATCGAGGTCACGCTCGCAGCGCTTTCCTCGTGCGCCCGTGCCGCGGCAGAGTGCGATGATCGCGTGATGGTTGAGCATATCGAGGCGCGCGTTCAAGGCTCCGACGAGTCGCGCGTTCGTTTTAAGGTCGAGGCCATCGCGTTCGATGACAAGGACGTTGCCGCTCTTGCCACCTCGATGCAGCAGCGCATCGAGAAGGCCTGCGACACCATGCTCGGCACGCCGGGCACGACCGCGCGCGTCCGTTTTTTGCCGTCCAAGACTACCGTCCAGACCGTGGAGGTTTCCGGTGAGTGATACCAACCAAGACAAGACCGCCCGCACGCCGCGCCTGACGATCGACCAGAACGCTACGCCGGCAGGCGAGTCCGCCGACACCAAGCCCGAGGCCGGCGAGCAGCACGACAGCGCCGCCAACGACTTTGACGAGGCCATGGGTCTCATCAAAGGTACGGGCGCTGCTATCTGGAGCTACGCCGTGCGCCACCCCAACACTACGCTCGGCGCCTTGGCAGGCTTTCTCCTCGCCGTGCTGGTACTTACGTTGGGCCTGTGGGACACGCTCGTCATCGCATTCTTTGTTCTGATCGGCGCCGTGATCGGCCAGATTCGCGATGGCGAGAACGGTATCGTCAACTTCTTCGGCCGCCTATTTAGCGGCCGCTAATATGTATTCGACTGTCGCATCTGCGGCAGGCATAAGGAGGAACCATGGCTTTTAACACGAAGGTCGATGTGGCCGATACCGAGCTCGAGGCGAATGAGGCCGTCGCCGCCGAGGCGGAGGACGTAACGCTCGAGGACGAGGCGCTCGTTGAGGCCGAGTCCGATGCGGATGAGGACAACGAGGAGATGGACGAGGAGGCGGACGAGTCCGAGGACTCGCTGACCTATTCCAACGGCGTGATCGAGAAGATCGTCGCCATGGCCACCCGCGAGGTGCCGCATGTTCTGGGCATGAAGGGCAACCTCATGCACTTTGTGCAGGAGCAGTTTGGTGCCGAGAACCTGACCAAGGGCGTGACGGTTGAGGTCACCGATGACAACCGCGTGGTCGTCAACATCTCGGTCATCATCGAGTATGGCGCCTATGCGCCTGCAATCTTTGACGACGTTAAGGCGCGCGTCACCGAGCGTCTGGCCGCGATGACCGGCCTTGAGGTGGCAGGCGTCAACCTGCGCATCGAGGATGTCATCACCCCCGAGGAGTACGAGCACCGCACCAGCCAGCACGAGTAACCTACCAAATAGGGACAGGTTTGTTTCGATGGGTTTTACCTGCGAAAACGCTAAACGGTCGACCGCGCAAGCAAAAGTGCGGTCGACCGTTTTCTATATGCTCCCGATGCAGTCATACCGCTCGTCTAACTAAGGGTTGCAATCTTCGCGTTCCGCGTTACCCTAATGGGCGCATTGTTTCCAAATTGTTAACGAGGGGTTGCCGTAATGGCCGACGAACACGAGACCGAAAGCAAGGCATGGGCGATTGAAGCCGCTGCGGCAGAGGCGGCGTCGCGTGCCGCCGAGGAGATGCATCGTCCTCCGGTGGTGCCGATGGAGCGCGTTGTCGGTCGCGAGGATATCGAACGTGGCGAGCGCGCCGGCCGCAAGCGCAGCCAGGAACCAGGCTTTCCGCGCTTTTTTGCCGAGCTCAATCTGGGCCTGGTCCTCACGGCGTTCGCCATCGTGGCCTTTAAAACCCCCAATCACTTTGCCTTCGGTGGCACCTCGGGCGTGTCGGTCATTCTTTCCACGCTGTTCCCGACTCTGCCCGTCGGCGTCTTTATGTGGATTATCAACGCGGTCCTGGTCATCCTGGGTTTTATCTTTTTGGAGCGCAAGGCAATCCTTTGGAGTGTCTTTGCCTCGTTTGCGCTTTCGGCCTACGTCTCGCTGTTTGAGCTCTTCATTCCGACGGATGTTTCGATGACGGGCGATATGTGGCTCGACCTGTGTTTTGCCGTCATCTTGCCGGCGCTGGGCAGTGCCATTGTCTTTGACATTGGCGCCTCCACGGGTGGTACCGACATTCTTGCCATGATTCTCAAACGCCGCACGACGCTCGAGATTGGCCGTGCCCTGTTGCTGGTCGATATCGGCATCGTGACCATCGCGGCTTTCCTGTATGGCCCGCGCGTCGGCCTGTACTGCGTGCTCGGTCTGTTTGCCAAGACGCTCGTGGTCGATAAGGCCATCGAGAGCATTCACCTTCGTAAGGTCTGTACGATTATTTGCGCCGAACCGCGCAAAGTCGAGGAGTTTATTGTCAAGCATCTCAACCGCACGGCAACGATCAGCCGTGGCTACGGCGCCTTCTCGGGCAAGTGCGTCACGGTGATTATGAGCGTGCTGAGCCGTCGCGAGGCAGTGCAACTGCGCCGCTATACCCGCGATATCGATCCGGATGCGTTTATCACGATCGTTGACAGCTCCGAGATCGTGGGCAAGGGCTTCCGCGGCACGAACTAGCCCTGATGCGCGCTTCGAATCATTGAATTAACCGGCTGCGTTGCAAATCGGTCATCTTGGGGTATTTGTCCCCACATTGGGCGATAATGATGCCAAAGACATCGTTTGCGATCCAGGTGATTCGCTCTAGATACGAAGGGATGATTTCGATGTTCTGTTCGCAGTGTGGCGCCCCCATGGGCGATAACGACAAGTTCTGCGGCGTGTGCGGTGCCCCTAATACCGAGGTCAAGGCCGCCGGTCCCGCTCCGCAAGCTCAACCTCAGCCGCAGGGTCAGCCGTTTGCCCAGCCGCAGCCGTTCGTTGCGCCCCAGCCGGCTATGAACGCGCCCAAGGGTTGCACGGCTCAGGCCTTCAACGACATGCTTAAGGTTCCCGGCGCCTTGGTTCGCGTATGCCAAATCGCCTTTTTGCCGGCGCTGATCTGTGTTGTCTCGGTGCTGGTGCTGTTTATCCCCGTTATCGGTGGCATCGCGGCGGCCATTGGCTTTTTGCTCGCTTACGTGGCAAGCGTGTGCGGCGCTGGCTTTGCTATCGAGTGGGGTCGTGACCTGTCGCTCAAGGATGATAACGGCATGGAGCGTCCGCTGTTGCGCTCGACCTCGTTTGGATTGGGCATTTTCTCGTCTGTCATTACCGGTGTGCTCGAGTTCGTGGCCATTATTCCGGTGATTGGCGTGGTGTTCTCGGCTATCGAGAGCGTCGTGATCGGTGCCGTCGGTTCATATTATTTCAATGGTTCGAGCGGTCTCGAGGCCGCACTCTTCGGCTCGATGGGCCTGCTCGTCTTTGCCATGATCGTGTCGGTGGTACTGGGCATCTTCTTTAAGATGTTTGGCGATGCTGCCGTGATGCACTTTGCCGTCGCGGGGCGCGTGGAAAGCGCGTTCTCGCTCGAGAAGGTTTGGAAGTCCTATAAGGCCAACCTGGGCAAGCTGTTCTGCGCCTCGATTCTCCCTGAGTTCTTGACGGGCATCGTGTCGCACATCATCACGTGGATCTTCACCGCCATCTTTGGCGCCATTGCTACGTTTGGTATGTATAGCTATTACTATCGCCCCACGGGTCTTGAGGCAATCATCGAGGGCGGCGGCATTACGCTCATCCTGTTCTTGATGATCGTTGCCTTTGTCACGGTGTTCCTGACTGTGTTTGGCAAGATGCTCAAGTATCGCGCCGTTGGCTACTGGGCCGCGCGCTATGCCAGCGAGTGGGCCGATGAGGATGCCGACGATGTCCTGACTTTTGTGCTCCCGGGTGAGAAGAAGCCTGCTCCTGCGGGATTCAATCCCACGGCCGCCACTGGTGCTGCACCTGTCCCGGCACCCGCGCCTGCACCTGCCCCGGCACCTGCCCCTGCACCCGCACCGGCGCCCGAGGCGACGCCTGCGGAGCCCGATTGGGATGCCGTTGCCACGCCGGCGGATGAGCCGGGCGATAATCCTGCTGCCGAAAACAATCAAACCGAATAGTCGGTCGAGGCGCCCTGGGCAACTGAGCCCGGGGTGCCTTTTTCTACTGCGGAAGCAAGAAAATGCCTGGGAAAACGGTTGCAGCAATATTTCTCGGAAATTGATCAATGTTGCGCAACAACGTCGCGGCTATTGTTGAGAACATAGTCGTGTAAGGTTTGAAGGCGTGCAACGCCTTAGGAAAAGGAGAGGCTTATGTTCTGTCCCACTTGTGGTTCTCCCATTTCGGATGATGCCAAATTCTGCCCTGTCTGCGGTTCTGCCGTCGGTGCCGCTTCCGCTGCTCCTGCTCCGCAGCCCGCGCCGCAGCCTGCACCTCAGCCCCAGCCTGCTCCGCAGCCCACGCAGATTCAGCCCACTCCGGTTCAGGCAGTTCAGCCTCAGCCTCAGCAGCAGTACGCCGGGCAGCAGCAGTACACCGGTCAGCAGCAGTATGCTCAGCAGCCTGCACCTGCCCCGATGGGCTATACTCCGATTAAAACCGACCGTGGCGTAATCGGCTGGCTCCTGCTTTCCATCGTGACCTGCGGCATCTATCCATATTACTTCCTCTATTGCCTCGCCCGCGACATCAATGTCATGTGCCAGGACGACGGCGATTCCACGCCGGGTCTGGCAGCATTTATCCTGCTGTCGTTCGTGACCTGCGGCTTCTACGCACTCTACTGGTACTACAAGATCGGTAACCGCCTGCAGGCTAATGCTCCTCGCTATGGACTGATGTTCCAGGAGAACGGTACCACCGTTCTTATGTGGCAGATCGTCGGCGCGCTGCTGTGCGGCCTTGGCCCCATCTTTGCCATGAACATCATCATCAAGAATACCAATGCCATGGCAACGGCTTACAACGTCCGTCTTGGCGCTCGTGCCTAACGATACGAGCGGCGTGAACAGCTCCCAGGGACATAAGGGCGCGGCGGAGCTCATTCGTCGCGCCCTTTCTTGCATCGGCGTGCTCTTTGTCGCCTGGCTCGCACTCTACCTGCTCGATATCGGCTGCGTGTTTCGCCTGATGACGGGCATTCCCTGTCCGGGATGTGGCATGACGAGGGCCTGGCTGGCAGCACTGCGCCTCGATTATGCGGCGGCCTTTGCCTACCATCCGCTGTTTTGGGTGGTGCCGATTGCGTTTGTGCTCGCGTTCGTGCGCGAGGAGGTGGCATCGAGCAAGCTAAAGCGTGGCATCGACATTGCGGTTATTGTTCTGTGCGTGCTGGTCGTCGCCGTATGGATCGTGCGCCTTATCAACCCGGCAGACGCGGGCCTGCTCTTTGGTGGTCACGCTCCCGCCGGAGTTCCCACCGATATCATCCACCTCGAAACCCCACGCTGGCTCACCATCCTTCGCTCTTACCTGTCGTAACGGAGGATGCGCTAGAAAAGCGGTCGACACATAAGCGGGGGCGAACGTTGAGATAACGTTCGCCCCCGCTTTGCTCTAGCCAGGTTGTTATGGGTGGGCGTGACGGCTACTCGCCATGCTTCTCCTCGTGGCGAGCGGCAGCCCGCGCATCGTGGATGCCCTTGATTGCGGCATGGCGGGCGGTACGGGCATCGTGCATGGCGTCGCGGGCCTCGGCGGCCGTTGCCTTGGCAGAGCGCAGCTTGGCTGCCAGGTCGGGATTGGTCTCGGCAACCGCGGCGATCGTGGGGCCGTCGAGCTCTTCTTGCGTGGGCTCGGCCAAAAAGTCGATGGCATACTGAGCGGCTACCATGGAGCCCTTGGCGAGCACGCTCTCGTCGATCTTATAGAAGCAGGAGTGCTGGGCATAGGTGGCGCCAATCTGGGGGTTGCGCGTGCCAACAAAGGCGAGCACGCCCGGTACGCGGCGCAGATACTCCGAGAAGTCCTCGCCCGAAAGCGTGCCGCGGTAATGGCCCTCGCCCGCGGGACCCAGGCACTTGAGCACAGCTTGGCGGCAGCGCTCGCTCGAGGCGGCATCGTTTTCGACCTTATAGTTGGCGATGGTGTAGTCGGTGAGCTCGGCCTCGGCGCCCAGAGCAGCCGCGGTGTGCTCCACGATGCGGCGCATAAGCTCGGGCATCTCCTCATGCGTCTTGTCGCCATAGGTGCGCACCGTGCCGGCGAGGTACGCCGTGCCGGCGATAACGTTGCGCGCGGTGCCGCCATGCAGCTCGCCGACGGTGATGACGGCAGGTTCGTAGGGGCTAATCTCGCGCGAGACGATGGTCTGCAGGGCGTTGACGATTTCGGCGGCAACCATAACGGCATCGTGGCCGCGCTGGGGCATGGCGCCATGGCACGAGGTGCCGCGGACGTCGATGCGGAACCAGTCGGTGTTTGCCATGCGTGGGCCGGGCTCGCAGCTTACGGTGCCGGCGTCGACCTCGCTCCAGATGTGCGCGGCGTAGGCGCCGTCGACGCCGTCGAGCACACCCGTGCCGATCATGAGTTTGGCGCCCTGGCCGTTTTCCTCGCTGGGCTGGAATACGATGCGAATCTCGCCGTGGATGTCATCGGTCATGTGGCGCAGAATCTGCAGCGTGCCGAGCATCATGGCGATATGGCAGTCGTGACCGCAGGCGTGCATGCAGCCCTCGTTGACGCTGGCGAACTCCTCGCCGGTCTGCTCGGTGACGGGCAGGGCGTCGATATCGGCGCGCAGCAGGATACGGCGGCGCGGCGTGCCGTCCTCGCGGTAGGCATCCGGCGCGGTACCGCGAAGCGTCGCCACCAGGCCCGTCTTGAGCGGACGCTCGTAGGGGATATTCATGGCGTCGAGCTGGTTGGCGATGTCGGAAGTCGTGCGCTCCTCGGCAAGGCTCAGCTCCGGGTGCTTATGGAAGTGCCGGCGCTGCTTGATGATGTAGGGTTCAAACTCGGCGGCGATATCTCGGATGGCCGCGGTGACGTCGTCTGCCGCGCGAACCTCGGTTGCCGCCATAATTTGCTGTGCCTTGGTCTTCGTCATGGTCGATTTGCTCCTTGTTGGCTCGATCGCAAAATCGTACAGGCTCTCTCCAGTATGCCACCTGCCGCTAGGGCTGGTAAAGTTGCCGTTTGCCGCTTGGGGTTTTGTAACAAGAGTGGGGGAGTACACTCGGGGATGTTGAATTTCCTGCCAGAGATGGGGATGCCCATGCAACATATCGATCGGATTATCTGCTCCAAGAACGTCTTTACCGCCCAAGACGGCATCGATGCCGCCCGCGAGCTGGCGATTGCCATTGCGGGCGATCGCATCGTCGCGGTCGGCACGCCCGATGACGTGATTGCCGCCGCCCCTGCTGCCACGCCGTTGGTCGACTACGGCGAGCAATTCATCTGCCCCGGTTTCCATGACGCCCACCTGCACTTCTTCCATACCTCGGTCGGTTCCTCGCCGTACATGCTCATGGATATGGGCACGTCAGAGGCGGCACTGGTGCAGCATGCGCTCAAGTTTTCCCAAGGCTTGCCCGATGACGCCTGGGTCGTGACCCAGGGCTGGCGCGATTACCGCTGGGATCCGCCCGAGCATCCTACCAAGGCTTCCCTCGACGCCGCCTTCCCCGATCGCCCCTGTGTTATGTATTCGGGCGACGGGCATACCCTGTGGCTCAACAGCCGCGCACTCGAAGCCCTCGGCGTGACGCGTGACAGCGAGCCGCCGGCGGGCGGCAGCTACGACAAGAATGCAAATGGTGAGCTCACGGGTATCGCTCACGAGGCTGCGGCCATGCAGCTGCTGCCGCGCTGTCTTGAGTGGCTGGGCGAGGATCGCATCGCGAGCGCTTACGCCGACCAGATGAAGCGTATGGCCGAGCAAGGCATCACCTCGATTTGCGACATGTCGCTCATGCCCATGCCGGGCTGCGACTTTATCCGCGACGACGTCTACGACAAGCTTCAGGCGATCGGCAAGCTGGGCATTCGTGCCCACCTGTTCCCCACGCTGCTGGATGACCAATCGCGCTTGGAAGAACTCCAGACCCGCTACGCGAACAACGCGCTGCTCTCGGCGCCAGGCTTTAAGCAGTTCTTCGACGGCGTTTCGAGCGAGCATACCGCATACCTCACTGAGCCCTATACCAACCCGCGCTTCCCGGGCGACCAGGGTCGTCTGACGGTTCCCGTCGAGCGCATGCGCAAGCTGGTTCTGGCGGCAGCCGAGCGTGGGCACACCGTACGCATCCACGTTATCGGCGATGGTGCCATTCATGCTGCGCTCGATATCTTTGAGGAGGCGGCAGAGCTCTACGGCTTGCCCCAGCACGGTCATAACACGCTCGAGCATCTGGAGAATTTGCTGCCTCAGGACATCAATCGTCTGCGCAAGCTCAACGTCATTGCCTCGAGCCAGCCTTGCCACATCACGCTCGACCCGGGTGGCCCGGAGCGCGACCTGGGCCTGGAACGCAGCCGCATCATGTGGCCGTTTGCGACCTATAAGCAGCGCGGCATCCGCCAAGCCTTCGGCACCGATAGCCCCATCACGGCCGTTACCAGCATGAACGTGCTCTACACGGCCATCACGCGCCAAGACCCCCGCAGCCACTGGCCCAAGGGCGGCTGGCTTCCCAGCGAGCGCATCGATGCGGCAACGGCCCTGCGCAACTACACGCTTGGTAGCGCGTACGCAGCGGGCGACGAGCAAAACCTCGGCAGCCTAGAGCCCGGCAAATACGCCGACTTGGTAGTCCTGGACCAAAACCCGCTCACCATTGACCCCCAAGAACTCCAGGACACCAAAGTTCAGGCAACCTATCTGGCAGGCAACCTGATCTACGAGCATTAACCCCACATCCCACCCCTCAGTTGCGGTGAAATAGTCCCTAAAATCGGCCTTCAAGCCCAAAAACAGGAACTATTCCACCGCAACTTAAAAAAGCGCGTCCCGACAACGTGCCCCTATCTTGTGCATTCTATCCGCGTTGCCATTTTGCTGCACTGACTTTTCTGAATGCTGGGCCCGATAACGTAACCCCAGCTCCCGCGCGGCTCCGGAGGGGCGGGCATAAGGTTTATCGCGAGTTCCGCACGAGCCGAAGGCCACTTAATGTGGCCTTCGTGCGAGCAGGACTGCCCGAGCAGGAAACCTTATGCCCGCCCTCCGGAGCCACGCGGGAGCCACCGCTAAGTTATCCCCCGGCATTCAGAAAATCTAAGTGCCAAAAAATAAGATTTTTTGACTCCATGTTGTATAACCCGTCATTCGTGGGTACCATTCAACGCGTACGCAAACGAAGTAGGGAAACCCGCGCGGCCCAACCGCGCGGCCCACAAAGGAGGAAACAAGCATGTCGTCTTTGAAGCCGCTTGCAGATCGCGTCCTGGTCAAGCCCGACGAGGCCGAGCAGAAGACCGCTTCTGGTCTGTACATCGCCAGCAACGCTCAGGAGAAGCCGCAGCGCGGCACTATCGTTGCCGTTGGCGCCGGTAAGGTCAACGACAAGGGCGAGCGCATCCCCATGGACGTTCAGGTCGGCGACGTTGTCATCTACGGTAAGTTCGGTGGCAACGAGGTCAAGGTCGACGGCGAGAAGTATCTGCTGATGCGCGCCGACGACATCTACGCCGTCGTCGAGGCCTAGTCTCGTCAGAATCTCTGATTCGTCTTTGAACGCGCCCGCCGCATAGGACTCGGAAGCGGCGGCGCGAGTCACATTTCTTTTGGAGGATTACCTACCATGGCAAAGAACATTACGTTCAACACCGATGCCCGCGCTAAGCTTGCCAAGGGCGTCAACACTCTGGCCGACGCCGTTACCGTCACCATGGGCCCCAAGGGTCGCTACGTTGCGCTGCAGCGCACGTTCGGTGCTCCGACCATCACCAACGACGGCGTTTCTGTCGCCAAGGAGATCGAGCTCGAGGACAACATCGAGAACATGGGTGCTCAGCTGGTGAAGGAGGTTGCCACCAAGACCAACGACACCGTGGGTGACGGTACCACCACCGCAACTCTGCTCGCTCAGGCCATCGTCAACGACGGTCTGCGCAACGTCGCCGCTGGCGCCAACCCGCTGGCCATCCGTCGCGGCATCGACAAGGCCGTCAACGCCGCCGTCGCCGAGATGAAGAAGCAGGCCAAGCCGGTCGAGACCAAGGAGCAGATCGCTTCCGTCGGTACCATCTCCGCCGGTGACCCCGAGGTCGGCGAGAAGATCGCCGAGGCCATGGAGGTCGTGGGCAAGGACGGCGTCATCACCGTCGAGGATTCCCAGACGTTCGACATCACCATCGACACCGTCGAGGGCATGCAGTTCGACAAGGGCTATGTCTCCGCTTACTTCGTCACGGACAACGACCGCATGGAGGCCGTGATGAAGGATCCGTACATCCTCATCACCGACCAGAAGATCTCCAGCGTTCAGGACATCATGCCCGTTCTCGAGGCTGTCCAGCGCGCTGGCCGTGGCCTGCTCATCATCGCTGAGGACATCGACGGCGAAGCTCTGCCTACCCTGGTCCTCAACAAGATCCGTGGCGCCCTCAACGTCTGCGCCGTCAAGGCCCCGGGCTACGGCGATCGCCGCAAGCGCATCCTCGAGGACATCGCCGTCCTCACCGGTGGCCAGGCTGCCCTGGACGAGCTGGGCGTGAAGGTCGCTGACATCACCGCCGATATGCTCGGTACCGCTAAGTCCGTCACCATCTCCAAGGACAACACCGTCGTCGTCGGCGGTGCTGGCTCCAAGGAGGCCATCGACGCTCGTATCGCTCAGATCAAGGGTGAGATGGAGAACACCACCTCTGACTTCGACCGTGAGAAGCTCCAGGAGCGCCTAGCCAAGCTCTCCGGTGGCGTTGCCGTCATCAAGGTCGGCGCTGCTACCGAGTCCGAGCTCAAGGAGATCAAGCACCGCGTCGAGGACGCCCTGCAGGCTACCCGCGCTGCTGTCGAGGAGGGCATCGTCGCCGGTGGCGGCGTCGCCTTCATGGACGCTGCTCCTGCGCTCGACGCCGTTGAGCTCGACGATCCCGAGGAGAAGATCGGTGTCGACATCGTCAAGAAGGCTCTGACCGCTCCGGTCGCTACCATCGCCAAGAACGCTGGCTTTGAGGGCGCTGTCGTGGTCGACAAGGTTGCCGAGCTGCCTGCCGGCCAGGGTCTCAACTCTGCCAACGGCGAGTGGGGCGACATGATCGAGATGGGCGTCCTCGACCCCGTCAAGGTCAGCCGCGTCACCCTGCAGAACGCTGCTTCTGTCGCCAGCCTGATCCTCATCACCGAGGCTACCGTCTCCGATGTGCCCAAGAACACTCAGCTTGAGGATGCTATCGCTGCTGCTACCGCTGGTCAGCAGGGCGGCGGTATGTACTAAGGCCGACAAGGTCTAGAACTCCCACCGGAAATCCGGGGGCGGGACGGGGTTTCTCTCCGGAACGTCCTCGGACATGCAAAGAGGCTCCGCATCGCGCTTC
>UROA01000022.1 GCA_900549355.1 uncultured Collinsella sp.
AACCGCGCCAGCAACCCGCGTGCCGGACAATGGACGAACGCGATGAGCCACAACATGATCGCCGACTACAAGCGGTTCCTCATGACCGACGGCGAGGGGATCCGCTGCTCGCTGTACGTCTCCGGCTGCCCATTCCACTGCGAAGGCTGCTACAACTCGTCGATCTGGGATTTCCGCGCCGGCCACGAATACAACGACCGGCTCGAAGCTCAGATCATGGCCGATCTGAGCCTGCCGTACGTGCAGGGCATCACCTTCCTCGGGGGTGAGCCGCTGCTCAACACCGGCGTGCTGCTGCCGCTTTCACGCAAGATCCGTGAGCGGTTCGGCCGCACCAAGGACATTTGGTGCTGGACGGGCTACACGTGGGAGGAGCTCATGCGCGAAGGCGAAAGCCCCGACAAGCGTGAACTGCTCGAACAGATCGATATCCTCGTGGATGGCCGGTATATCAAGGATCTGCACGATTCGCTGCTGCAGTTCCGGGGCAGCTCCAACCAGCGCATCATCGATGTACCCAAGTCGTTGGAAAGCGGGCAGGTGGTGCTGTGGTCGAAACTACACGATCAGACGCGGTTCATTCCCGAAATCTACGGCAAGGACCGCGTCGCAGGGGAGGGGGCAGCTTCCTGAATGGTTTCGAACGGTTCGTGTACGGACGGTTGGAATTAGGCAAGCTGACTATATTCGTTGTCTAATTATGCGTCGTGTCGTGCGCTTTATGCGATACCGTGCCGAATTAGGCAGGGGCACAGACTACCATTACATACTTGGATAACCGGGGCAGGGCGTTCGTGTCGGCACGGACGCAACCCGGCGGATGAGAACGATAGAGGTACAGTACATGGTCGAAGCAGCAGTTACCGCAGACAACACCTGCGATACGAAGCCGTTGCGCGTAGGTCTTGACATCGGTTCCACCACGGTGAAGGCCGTGGTGCTCGATCAGACCGATTCGCTCGACGCGGTGCTCTTCTCCGATTACCGTCGCCACCACGCCAACGTGCGTGCCACCGTGGCGGGCCTGCTGGAGGACATCCACAAAGAACTTGAGGCCCGTGGCCGCGGCGACGAGCCGATTCGTCTGGCCATCACCGGTTCCGGCGGCCTTGCCTTGGCCGATAATCTCCATGTGCCGTTCGTGCAGGAGGTCATCGCCGAGACCCGCGCCATCGACGAGGAATATCCGCAAGCCGACGTCATTATCGAACTTGGCGGTGAGGACGCCAAGATCACATATCTGAAGCCGACTCCGGAACAGCGCATGAACGGTTCCTGCGCAGGCGGTACCGGCGCATTCATCGACCAGATGGCAACACTGCTCGACACCGACGCCGCTGGTCTGAACGAAATGGCCGCGCAATACGAAACCCTGTATCCGATCGCATCACGTTGCGGCGTGTTCGCCAAAACCGATTTGCAGCCGCTTATCAACGATGGCGCGGCCAAACCGGATCTGGCCGCATCGATCTTCACCGCAGTGGCCACGCAAACCATTGCAGGCCTTGCCTCCGGACGCCCGATTCACGGAACCGTGATCTTCCTGGGGGGTCCGTTGTTCTTCATGTCCGAGCTGCGAGCCGCGTTCAAGCGGGCGCTCGACGGCAAAGTGGACGAATTCATTGTTCCGACCGATGCTCACCTGTATGTGGCATACGGTGCCGCATTGCAGGCCGATCAGGATGGTGACGACCTTGACTAAGCATTACGAAGCACGAACCTGCGCCGACCTGCTGGCGCGACTGGACGAACTGGAAAACCTGCCGTCCAACACTCCGACCATGCCTCCGCTGTTCGCTACCGAAGCGGATCGCACCGCATTCAACGAACGACATCATCGCGAGCATATCCATCAAGGCACGCTCGAAGGGGCCCAAGGACCGCACTTCCTGGGCATCGACGCCGGTTCCACCACCATCAAAGCGACATTGGTGAACGACGATCGAGAAATTGTATGGTCCTCTTATGCGACCAACGAAGGCAGTCCGTTGACGGCAGCCGTGCAGATCGTTAAAAAAATCCAAGCCGAACTACCCGAAGGCGCATGGATCGCACGATCCTGTGCGACCGGCTACGGCGAAGGCCTCATCACCACCGGCCTGCACCTTGACGAAGGTGTAGTGGAAACCATGGCTCACTATCGTGGTGCCGAAATGGTAAGCCCGGGAGTCACCGCCGTCATTGATATCGGCGGCCAAGACATGAAATATCTCGCCATCAACGATGGTGTGATCGACTCCATCGCAGTGAACGAAGCATGCTCGTCCGGCTGCGGATCGTTCCTGCAAACGTTCGCCATTTCCATGGGCCTGACCATTCAGGAATTCACCCAAGCGGCGCTTAACTCCACCCATCCGGTCGATTTGGGCTCCCGGTGCACCGTGTTCATGAACTCGTCCGTGAAGCAGGCGCAAAAGGAAGGCGCCACGGTGGGCGACATCGCGGCCGGCCTGTCCTATTCCGTCATCAAGAATGCCCTGTTCAAGGTCATTAAGCTGCGCGACCCCAAGGAGATCGGCAGCCAGGTGATCGTTCAGGGCGGCACCTTTATGTCCGATGCCACGCTGCGCGCATTTGAGCAGCTCACCGGCGTACATGCCGTGCGCCCTGACATCGCCGGCTGCATGGGTGCCTATGGTGCTGCTCTGCTCGCCCGCGATCGCGCCGGCGCCGATGGCACCTCGACCATCCTTTCGGCCGAGGATATCGCGCACCTCACCGTGACGCAAAAGCACGTCCGCTGCGGCCGTTGCTCCAACAACTGCCAGCTTACCGTCAACGACTTTGGCGGCGGCAGGCGCTTCATTACCGGCAACCGCTGCGAGAAAGGCGCTGGCCACAAAAAGCAAAAGACCGAGGCCCCCAACCTCTTCAAAAAGAAAAACGAGCTGCTCTTTAACCGCGAGGTCCTGAGTCCCGACGAGGCTCCGCGCGGCACCGTCGGCATCCCACGCACGCTCAACATGTACGAGAACTACCCCTTCTGGCATGCGTTCTTTACGCGCCTGGGCTTTAGCGTGCAGCTGTCCGACCAGTCGAGCAAAAAGACCTACCAGGCGGGCATCGAGTCCATGCCGTCCGAGAGCGTGTGCTATCCGGCCAAGATGAGCCATGGCCATGTGATGAACCTCATCGACCGTGACGTCGACTTCATCTGGATGCCCTGCGTGCGCTGGGAGCGCAAGGAGGACCCGACTGCCGGTAACTGCTATAACTGCCCCATTGTCATGAGCTACCCCACGGCGTTGGCACTCAACATCGACGAGATCCGCGAGCAGAACATCGAGTTCCTGTACCCGTTTGTGCCCTATCACGACAAGACCGAGCTCAAGCGCCGTCTGTACCAGGTGCTCGCCGTCGACCGCGTGGCCGATGCTGAGGCCGGTCGCGGTCGCGTGCGCGGTCCCAAGATCACGCGCTCCGAGGTCGATGCCGCCGTCAACGCTGCCTTTGAGGCCGATGCGCGTTTCCACGAGGACATCCAGACCATGGGCGAGGAGGCCCTTAAGTGGGTCGAGGACCACGGCGGCCACGGCATTGTGCTCGCCGGCCGCCCCTACCATAACGACCCCGAGATCAACCACGCCCTGCCCGAGCTTATCTCGAGCTTTGGCTTTGCGGTCTTTACCGAGGACTCGCTTGCGCATCTGGTGAAGCCCGAGCGCCCCATCCGCGTCGTCGACCAGTGGATGTACCACAGCCGCCTGTACGCCGTCGCCCGCTTTGTGACGATGCGCAACGACCTGGACCTGATCCAGCTCAACTCTTTCGGCTGCGGTCTCGATGCCCTGACCACCGACCAGGTGCAGGAGATTCTGGAGGCCAGCGGCAAGATCTACACCGTGCTCAAGATCGACGAGGTGTCCAACCTGGGCGCCGCGCGCATCCGCATCCGCTCGCTCATGGCAGCGCTTAAGGACCAGGAGGCCGAGCGCCTGGCCGAGGCCACGGCCGCGGGCGAGGCCTACGAGCAGGGCGATGCCGCGCCGGTGACACCCTCCACGGATGCTCCCGCGTTCGCGAGCCGCAAGTACACGTTCGAGGCACAGCGTGAGAGCGCATCGACCGCGTGGCCCAAGGTGCCCTTTACCGAGCAGATGCGCGACGAGGGCTACACCATCCTGTGTCCGCAGATGGCGCCGATCCACTTTGACCTGGTCAAAGAGGTGTTCCGCGGTGCCGGCTACAATTTGGAGCTGCTGCCCTCGACCGATCACGACGCCGTCGAGGCCGGCCTGCGCTATGTGAACAATGACATCTGCTATCCGTCCATTTTGGTGACGGGCCAGATTATGGAGGCCATCGAGAGCGGCCGGTACGACTTGTCCAAGACGGCCGTGGTTATCAGCCAGACCGGCGGCGGCTGCCGTGCCACCAACTACATCGCACTCATCCGCAAGGCCCTGCGCGAGAGCGGCCACCCCGAGATCCCGGTGATCTCGCTTTCGGCCGTGGCGCTGGGCGAGGACAACCCCGGCTTTAAGATTACGCCGGCGCTGCTTAAGCAGGCAGTCTACGCGGTGCTCTTTGGCGACGTGATGATGCAGATGCTCTACCGCTGCCGCCCGTACGAGGCCACGCCCGGTGCTGCCAATACACTCTACGAGGAGTACATGGCACGAGCCCGCAAGCTGGCGCCCAAGTTCAACCGCCACAACTACACCAAGCTGTGCCGCGAGGCCATCCGCGCGTTCGACACCATGCCGCTCGTGGGCGAGGGTACCAAGCCGCGCGTGGGCGTGGTCGGCGAGATCTTGGTCAAGTTCCATCCCACAGCCAACAACCACGTGGTCGATGTCATCGAGCGCGAGGGCTGCGAGGCCGTAGTGCCGGGCCTGCTCGACTTCTTCCTGTACTCCATGAGTAACGCCGAGCTGCAGAAGGACGAGCTGGGAAGCTCTGCTACCACGCGCGCTGGTATGCAGGCGCTCATCAAGCTCGTGGACTGGATGCGCACGCCGGTGGAGGAGATGCTCGAAAAGTCCCGCCGCTTTGAGGCGCCCGAGCGCATCGGCACCATGGCCGACAAGGCCCGCACGGTGCTCTCGGTGTGCAACAACATGGGCGAGGGCTGGCTGCTCACGGCCGAGATGCTCGACCTGATTGACCACGGTGCGCCCAACATCATCTGCACGCAGCCCTTCGCGTGCCTGCCCAACCACGTGGTAGGTAAGGCTGTGATCAAGGAGCTGCGCCGTCAGCATCCCGAGAGCAACATCGTCGCGGTGGACTACGACCCCGGCGCGTCCGAGGTCAACCAGCTCAACCGTATTAAGCTCATGATCAGCGTGGCCAAGGAAAACATGCGCGCCGGCAAGGGCTTTAAGCTTGAGAAGGTGGCGCCGCTCGCGATGGACGAAGTCACCGGCCAGATGCGTGCCCACGATGGCTGCGTGATCTGCGGCTCGGTCGATGAGAGTGCTGTGGCGTCGGTCGCTGAGCGCCTGGGACGCGGTGTGAAGTAGCTAAATTATTCCGACGCTAACAGCGGCTTGCCGAAATAATGTGTGAGGCGCGGTGGCGGCCATCTGGCTGTCGCCGCGCTATCTTTCTCTGGCTTGGTCTGGGGCGGTGCTGACAATGAATGATGCGGTCAGTGCTCGGCTCAACCCGCTGAGAAGGTGGGGCTGAGCCATTTATTTCGGAAGTGGGGCACAGGCTTGCGGGTGGTGAGTGGGTCACTGATTTGGCAAGAGTCTGTCAGGCCCTCGTTGTTTTCTCTCGGAATACTTCAAAAAACATGGGCTGACCCACGCTTCTGTTCTGGCGGAATACGTTGCTGTTTTGCATGGAATTAGCATGCCCGTCACATTCAGCTGGAAAGGTCTCCTCTTTCAGCGCTTTTTAAACATCGAGAGAGCTGGCGTGCCTCAAGTTGAATGCAGCTTATCGCGTGATGAGTTTGCGCTTGGGTATCGTTTGAATTTGAAACGCAGTAAAAAGGGATTGATATTCTGTCTTGTTCGTCTAGGCAAACGATTTTTGCTGGATAGCCTATCCTGAATTGAGACGCTTGTGAGGCTATGGTCAGAATAATCCCATGCTTATGAATCAGAAAATCGGACAAATTTTGCTGGTCTGCTAAGTTAATATTCTCGTAGGAAGGGGAAAGGCCCAGATGGTTAAATACTGAGTTTATTCTCTTTCGACAATATCGAATGTCACAGGTGTTTGCAATTGGATATCGAGCCACCGCGTTTAGATTTGCCGTTGCGCGACTAGCTAATGGGTGACTGCTTTCAACTAAGAGGTTGACTTCGGCATTCAATAAAAAATGTGATTCAAAAAGATTGGTGTCTACTTGTCCAGCGACAATTGCAATGTCGATTTGTCTGTCAAGTAGAAGGGATAAACACGTTCCGCCGTCGTCATATCTGGAAACAGTAAACTTACCGCCCTTATACTTTTTCGAAAGCCTGTTCAGTGTGGGCTGGTTGAACCAGCTTGCGAGTATTGGTGCTAGTCCGACTGCAACGCGTGTCAAACGTGTCTGGGTTATTTTTATCTTTTCACGCGTGATTTGCGCATACGCTTGAATTCCCTCAACTGAAGTAAGTACATCTAATGCTATAGGAAGGATTTCCTCTCCATAGTTTGTTAGATGTAGAATACTGCCTCTTTTTTCGAACAGCTTCAGACCAAGTTCAGATTCCAATGCTCGAATGCCTTTTGAAACAGCTTGCGGCGAAACGCTTAATATAGTTGCTGCATCCGAGTAATTCTGATAATCAAATACCTTTATGAAATACTGCAGCTGAACAACATTCACCAGAATTTCCTTAGGTTGAATTTTTAATCAGTCTAAGTGTAAATTAAATAATGTTAAACAAGGCAAACAAATTGTTTCATCTAGTACAAAAAGTTATCAAACAGCTTTTGACTTTTTGACCAAAGTATAACTAGGCCTAGAACGAGAAAGGAGCCATTGTGGATTGGATACAGCCAACTCAAACACCTAACGATATTGCTTTGCTATCAAGTTGGTGTCCTTGTCAGGGCGCAAAATGTCAAGGGCGCTGTAATCCCTGGGGGATGTGTGCCGTGTACACGGGCGGGAATTGCCGCGCATTTCAACATTGCGGTATACACGTTAGCTAGGAGCTCCGATGGAATATATTCAAAAGCCAGTGAATACTCAGATGCCTGCTTCGTCTCGAGATATTTCTACGTGTGTGTCCTGTGCAGCACATATTTGTTGGAGTTATTCAGGGGGAGGACCGTGTGGCCTGAGGATCTGCATTACCAAATTTTGTGGCTGGAATTACTCCTAATGGCAGGTTGAAATATTGAAATATGCAACGGAGTAGAAATGAAACAGTCTCGCTTTAATGTAATCGATAAAGGGAATCAACCTACGCTGGCATATAACTCGTACTCTGGTGCAATCGTTGCGTTGGATGCAGAATACGAGAAGGGGCTTTTTGAGAATGGAGCTAATTGCCCTTCGGAAATTGTCGATAATTTGACGGACGCGGGGTTGTTGGTTCCCGACGGACTTGACGAGATCGAACATTTAAAAGAGATATCGTTGGCCTGTCGCATGCAATCAAAATCACTTTCATTTACGATAGCCCCGACATTGAATTGTAACTTCAGATGTCCGTATTGTTATGAGAACGGCAAGCGTTATGGCTCAATGAGCGACCGATGCGTCGATCAGGTAATAAAGCATATCAATGGCATGGTTATAGACAATCAGGCGGAAAGTTTGCAGATTGCCTGGTATGGCGGCGAGCCTTTATTGGCGATTGAGACTGTGGAGAAGATTACGCGCGGAATCCGAAGTGATGAAATCTTATTTAACGCCAGCATGGTGACCAATGGCTATTTCTTAGATGGGAAAACGGCGGAGTTGCTTGCAAAAAATGGGGTTACGCACGTTCAGGTAACTGTCGATGGTCCGCCTGAGATACACAATCGAAGAAGATGTCTTCCTTCTGGCGGCGATACGTTCAACCGTATTATTGATAACGTAAAAAGGGCTAGTGCGTACTTTGATGTCATCTTAAGAGTCAATGTTGATCCGTCGAACGGTGATCAGATTGATCGTTTGGTTGATTCGCTTGATCGTAAAGGTCTTCGTAATAAAGTAAAACTATATTTAGCGGCAGTGGATGATATAAATGGGACGTGCGCTAACTCTCCATGCTATTCAGAGGATGAATTTGCTTCGATTGAAGCATCCTGTCTGTCTCGCTACAAAATGACAGGGTACATGGATCCATTTCTTCCAGGCTTTAATCCGACCATATGCGGAGCCGTCAATAAATATTCAGAAGTTATTGGACCAGACGGTTCCTTATATAAATGCTGGAATGAAATAGGATATTCCGACAGAAGCTATGGGAGCATCTTTGAAAATGTAACGAGTAGCGCATCCGAAGTTTCCATATGGAATGCTTACGACTTTTGTTCAGATTCAGAATGCCTTAACTGCTCACTTCTTCCTATGTGCATGGGTGGCTGTCCCTTCACCAGGCTGTATGAAAATAAGACAAGCTGTGTATCCGCAAGAAAGAACTGTATAAAAGTAATGAGGGCGGCCTATGATCTCAAGCATAAGAAGTGATGCGGATTCAACGGCGATCTTCGACTATCTGCCATATTTCAGACTTGGGTTTTCTTCCCAATTGCTTCTGGTTATAGCCTTTACGTTGTGCTTAATAATATCTGGAATGATGGCCTCTGTATCCCCGCTGCTCACGAGCGCTCTGGTTGATAATATATCTAAAAAAGCTCCTTATGGTGCTATTACGATTGACAGTGCGTTAATTGGTTTCGCGGCATTAATCGATATTGTTGTCAGCTATTTAAGCACCCTTCTTTCAATGCGGATAACGACCGTGGCTGCATTCTCGATTGCTCGAAAGAAAATCGATGAGCTCGTGCGGATGCCTTTTGAGTTGTTTTTTGAGCAGGAGTCTGCTGAAAAAACTCAACAGATTTGTTCAGATGCCAATACTGTGGCGTCCTTCGGATTGTCGATGCTCCAGACGGTACTCCTTGCGATTGTCCAGCTAGGTATCAGTTTATTTTTTCTCTATGGATGTTCCACAGCGCTCTTTTGGGTTTCCGTGACATTTTGCATCTTGTATGCAATTGCATATGCTTCATTTAAAAAACCGCTTTTTGTTTCAGGTCTGACCTTTAAGGAAGAGCAGTCCCTGTATTTCGGAAAAGTGGAGTCCCTACTTGCGCATCAGAGATTTTTGTATGTTAATGCGCTGTTCGAAAGAGCGTTGAAATCCATAGATAGCTATTTTTCGTCTTTGCTGCACGCCGGAGTCGCCTATCAAAGTGTCATTTCGAAATTTCAGGCAACTGATTCCTTTGCTGCGGCTGCGTCCCAGGTGACCATTCTTTTGATTTCGGCTTTTTATGTAATGCATGGAAGCATGAGTGTAGGCCAACTTGTTGCTGTTTCGAGCTACATGGCTTTAATGCTATCTGCCGTGAGGTCAATCTACGGTATAGGTAGCAGCGCACAAGACTGCTTCTCATCGATATCCCGTCTAAATGCCTCTAAAATGCCTTCGGCTGCTGCTGGAGAGGAGCTCTTGGAGATCGATTACATCGAACTGCATAATTTCGGCTTTACATTAAATGGAAAGTGTCTCTACAGCAACTTGAATGTCAAGTTTGAAAAAGGAAAGCTCTATGCTCTTGTAGGGATTAATGGCTCGGGCAAAACGACCCTTGCGTACTTATTGATGGGTTGTTTCAATTCGGATTACGTTGGAACTATTTCCTACAACGGTAAGGCCCAAGAAGAAATCAACTGTGAGCTCCTTAGGCAGAAGCTAGTTTCGTTTGCTGAACAAACTCCGATATCAGTAAAGGATATTCTTTGCGATAGAAACTTTCCTTCTATCGAAAGGAAGAGGTGCGGAGGAATGTCTCCCGGGGAACTGGAACAACTGGAAATTAGGCGGGTCTTAGAAAAGAAGGCAGACGTCTATTTATTCGATGAGCCAACAGCATCACTCGATATTGCTCATAAAGAAGCTCTGATAAAAGCTATGAAGGAAATGCGAAAGCACAAGATTGTCATTGCAATTACACACGATATGGACCTAATAGATGCTAGTGATGAGGTGGTAGAGCTTGGGAAAAGCGACTGAAATAATGCGCCTGGGGGCACGTTATCTACTGGGCACGATGGTTGCTAGCGTGCCGTGGGCTATTTGGGTTATTGCAAAAGGATCCCCCGCTTGGCTGTGCTCTACAGGGGCGCTCTTTTGTGCGTTGGTAGTCTATCTTTTTGCAACTCGGGGCGCTGTTTCTTGTGATAAGCCCAAACGGCGTGGGATTCTTTTGGGATGGCAGTTCATTTTCATCGTATTTATTATTATGGCCTTTATGCTCGATATAGGTGGAAAATCAATATCCAGATGGGTATTGGTCTGTTCGGTTTCAGTTTTGCATGAGCTGTTATTTAGGTACGTATTTTTATTTGAATACACAATCGTCGGAATAGTTCGGCCGTTTTGCATAAGGGCATTTATACAGTCGATGCTATGGTCATTGCTTCTCGTGACTCAACAGTGTTTAATCGGGGCACCCACAAATTACATCATTGCAATGATGGGGGGCTATCTTTGTTTGGGCCTTATTTTTGCGCTGCTCGTGCGAAAAACAGGGACAGTGTGTTCGTCTCTTTTAGCCATGATGTCTCTGGATTTTATCAACATCCTAGCTCTTTGAGTTACGGACAAAATCTTCAAAATCTTCAGGTGTTGGCACCATGGCGGATAAAGCCCGCACGGTGCTTTCGGTATGCAATAACATGGGCGAGGGCTGGCTGCTCACGGCCGAGATGCTCGACCTAATCGATCACGGTGCGCCCAACATCATCTGCACGCAGCCCTTCGCCTGCCTGCGATTCGGTTAGCGAGGATGCCGTGGCATCGGTCGCCGAGCGTCTGGGGGCGGCATTAAGAAGTAACATGCCTGCTTTAGGCTGGTATGAGAAAAACGGGTGGCAGCCATACCGGCTGCCACCCGTTTTTACTGGATATATGTTGCGTAATTGGCCTTGCCGGCACCTTTCGCGGACTCGGATTTCGGAAGTGCGGGGAAAAACTCCGAATCTCCGAGCACATGGCTCTTTTGCACCCTTGTGACCTGCGGTTTTGTTGCTAAAAAAGTCGGTCTGGTCGGCGGCGCTCAGTTTTTCACCGCACTTCCGAAAACCGCGGTCTCGCAATATGAAAAACGGCCTTCATAACTCTGGGTTAATGGATAAGTGTGGCCTTTCGCCGTATATCACTGTCCGTTTATGGAACCTATCTCCAACGAGTCGTAGCCAAATGGTTTAATGTTAGAAACACATAGTTGCCGGCGGGCCGCGGGTGACGTTTGCTTTGATATCGGAGGTACCAAGTATGTTTTGCACTCCGTTCAACAACTATCGGTTGGTCTAACATGGGCCGCCGTGCTATTTCGATAACCCTTGCAGTGGTCTGCCTGGCTGTGCTCCTGGGCGCTACAGGGCTGTTTGCTATAAGCCGAGAAACGTCCTATATGCAGGAATGCGCTTCCGAAGGGTTTGCCATTGACGGTTACTATCGGGACGACAAGACGAGTCTGGAAACCCTGGCCTTTCTTGAAGAGGATAACCATCGGTGGCAACTAGTCGACAAAGACGGCAGCTGCGTAGACGGGCAGTTTAAGCGTACGGATGACCCCAACATCCTGATATTAAAGAAGGAAAACGGCGAAGAATTCGGTACGGTCCACGTGGCGTATACGTCACGCCGACGCGAGCAGGGCCAGCTCTATCTATTTAGAGATAGCAAAGTGACCCGATTTTATCTTGTGAGCACCGATCCGGCGTTTACGGTGGAGTCTGGCGATGTCGATGCGGACGTCTGATTCACGGCAATAAAACAGCGAGCGGGGCGCGGGTGCGAACTGCGCCCCGCCATTTGCTCGTGTCCGTATCGCATCTGCGCCTCGTCGTAACTTGCGTTCGTGCGAGCATTCATCCCGCGTCGGCATCACTTCACATCGAACTCAACGCGATCGAGCTCGGGCACATTG
This sequence comes from uncultured Collinsella sp., assembly GCA_900549355.1. Lineage (GTDB taxonomy): Bacteria > Actinomycetota > Coriobacteriia > Coriobacteriales > Coriobacteriaceae > Collinsella. Next base: position 12,043 of record UROA01000022.1, read on the forward strand.
AGGTCGATGAGTTTGCGGGCAACACGGCGGTCGTGCGCCCCAAGCGCCTCGCTTGTCGTCACATGGGCGACGATTTCGCGCTCTACAATGCCTTCCTCGTCCCCTTCGGTAGCCGAGGTCTCGACGGCGACGGTGTAATCCTTAAAGCTTGGCAGCACCGCGGCAAGCTCGCGCGTGGTTTCGGTGACACCGTAGCCGTCCTGCACGCCGGCCTGCGCCGAGCCAATGGAACCCGCCGTCATAATAATGCAGGGGATGGCAAAGATCACCGTGCCCACGATGATGCGGCGGCGCACTTTGCGTGACAGCTCGTCGACCTCGGTATTTTCCTCGGCGGTCACAATGCCGTCGCCGTTGAGGTCGCGCTTGAGCGGCACGCGCAATAGAAGCAGTACGGCTTCGGCCGCGAGCGCGATAAAGACCACGTTGATGCCAAACTCGTAAAGCGCCGAGAGAAACAGCGACCCGCTTGCGATGGCGATGCCGTAGCCCGCCGCGCACAGGGGCGGCATGAGCGCGGTCGCCACGGCCACGCCGGCGATGAGCGTTGCGGGCTCCTGGTCGCGCGAGTTGCCCAGGCCACCCGCAAAGCCGCCGGCGAGCGCGACGGCAAGGTCCCACACGGTGGGTGTCGAGTTGTCGATGATGGCCGCCGTGGTGGTGCCAAGGGGCGAGAGCTTAAAGTACAACGTGGACGTGACCAGGCAAAAGACCATCTGTAGAGCCAAGCCCGCGACGGCTTCGACGGTAATCTCACGGTCGAGCGTGGCGATGCCATATGCCATGGCAAGGACCGATCCCATAAGCGGGCAGATGAGCATGGCGCCCACGATGGCGATGTCCGAGTCGATATCGAGGCCGATGCTCGCGATGAGCATGGCGATGATGAGGATGCACAGGTGAGAGCCGGTCAGGCGCGCCCCGTTTACAAAGCGCTTGCGGATTACGTGATAGGGCGCGCGACCTTCGCGAATGTTGAATGCGCGCTTGAGGAAGCGGGTGATGTTTTCCATGGCTTCGCTATGAGCGGGGCGGATGCCGTGACGTCGATGATGACGCTCGCGCAGTCGCTTGATCTGTTGTTTGTCGAGTTCCATGTCCACCTCGTTCCAGCGCGGTCCGCGCAACGCGCCCGTTGTTTTAACTCTACACCGTGGCGGGCGGGGTGTCTGTTGGATGCGGAATCCGATAGGGCGGATGACGCGGGAGCAAATGCAAATCACAGGCTCAATTCGATCCCGCAAGAATATGATGCACCAGCTCCTACATATGTGACGAAATTGTGAAGCACGAGAGCGCGAATTTCAAAAAATCCGCTGGTGACCAATGTTGCGCAACAGAATTCAAAAATCAGCTCCTACAATTTGAGGCGTATGGATACATCCGTGTCAAAGGGAGAAAGCCATGGCAAACTATATCCCACAGCACTTTGAGCCTCGGGCCAAGGCCGTCAACGTCAAGGGCGTTGCCAACCGCGCCGTCGCAACCGTTTTGACGGCGGGCCTCATCGCTCAGCCGCTCATGTCGCCGCTGGCGGCAATCGCCGCACCGACGGCAGATAACGGTGACGCCACGAAGGGCGACAGCGCTATCGAGAACACCGTTGCCACCGGTAACCAGGCGGTCGTAAAGACGGCTGCCCAGTTGGCCGAGGAGTCGGCAAAGCAGCTCAAGGACGCTCAGGCCGCCTACGATGCCGCCCAGAAGAAAGCCGACGCGGCGGGCCAGTCTCAAAAGCAGGCGCAGCAGCAAAAGAATCAGGCCTCGCAGGCCGTGACCGATAACGCCGCCGAGCAGAACGAGGCCGAGGCAGCCGCGCTTCAGGAGAAGATCGACGAGCTTAAGGCGGCTGTTGACAAGGCCGAGCAGCAGCAGAAGAAGCTGGGCGACCTGAACGATCAGCTCGATCAGGCCAACAAGAGTGTCGAGGATAAGATCCAGGCGCTCAAGGACGCCAAGGCAAAGCAGGATGAGGCCAAGAAGGCCCTCGACGATGCGCAGGCCAAGCTCGAGGCCATGGGTATGGACGAGTACGAGGCCGCTAAGAAGGCCGTCGAGGACGCGCAGGCCAAGCTCAATGCGGCGAATGCCGATGTGAAGACGGCCGAGGGTGAGCTCGATGCCGCTAAGACCGCCGCCGACAATGCTGAGCAGGCAAAGAGTGATGCCGAGTCTGCTCTGACGACTGCCCAGGCCAAGAAGCAGGAGACCGCCAATGCCCTTGCCGCTGCGACCACCGCGTGCGGCAACGCCCAGGATAAGCTGAACGACGCCCAGAAAGCGCTCGATGCCGCCATCTCGGGCACGGGCATCGATCTAAAAGCGCTTGAGGCCGCCAAGAAAGCTGCTGCCGGTGAGCTCAAGGACGCGCAGACCGAGCTTGATGCCGCGAAGGCTGCCGACGCCACCGCACAAACGAACCTCCAGGCCGCACAGACTGATGCCAGCGCCGCGCAGGAAAAGGTCAACGCCGCCAACGCTGCCGTTTCGTCAGCGCAGACTGCATACGACGAAGCCAACGGCAAACTCGGTGATTTGACCAGCAAATACAACACCGCCAAGGCTGCTTACGAGCAAGCTCAGCAGACCGAGGCCGACAAGAAGACAGAGTACGACCGTCTGGCAGAGGTCGCAAAGCAGAAGAAAAGCGCTCTTGAGAATGCTACCAGCGACTACAACAAAGCGAATGATGAATACAACACGGCCAGCGCAAACGTCAAAGCTCTTGAGCAGCAGATTTCTGAGCTAAAAGCAAACATGACGGTGGATACGGATGCTGTCAAGGCTGGCCTGCTTGGCTTTATGAATCACATCGCAAGTAGTACGTCGTTTACTGCTGCTCAGCGTGCCAACGCGAGCGATGCGGCGAAGTTACTTGATGGGTCTGCTAGCAAGGCGGCATGGTATGACGACTATGTCAACTTGGATGCATCTGACGCTGACAATGCTTTTTCGCTCGTGAATCTGCAGAATACCTTGACCTACATGAATGCGGTCAATGGAATTCGTCGCGCAAATGGCTTGAGTGACATGAAGGTCAGCGTTGTCTCTATGGCGCAGTCGGCGCTCGATGTTTGCTATTCGTCGAATGTTTGGGACCACGCGGGGAACAGCGGCGAGGGCTTTTATATGTCCTATAACGAAAACCTTGCCGGACGTGCTGGCGCCTACAAGGGGTCAGATAATCCTAAAGATTGGGAAACATCCTTCGATAACGGCGACAAGTACGGCGATGATTGGCCGTTTATCGGTTGGTATACTGCGGAAAAGCGCGACTATGACAGGGGTGACTATAGCAACACCGGCCACTATGAGAACTTTATTGATTCAGGTGCTAATTCCTTTGGGTTCGCCGTCGGCTACGGTAAGGATGGCAACCGCTCAACGCCCGAGGATGACGGTGCACCCAGTCCTGTTTCAATTTATCAGGGAAACTGGGCCGAAGGCGATTTTACGGTTGACGAGTTCAAGAACCTGGTAAACACGTACGTAGACTCCGTTTATCATGCCGGTGGTACCGCCGCGCAGAAGGCGCAGCTGGCGCAGCTGCAAGATCAACTTGCGGCAGCACGGAAGGCGCGCGATGTGAAAAACGATGCGCTTGGCTCTGCGGAGTCATCCCTCTATGCTGCCAAGAGTGCCGCGAATGAAGCGAACGGTAACGTTGCTGCTGCCAAGAGCGACTATGAAGCTGCGCAAGAGGCCACCGCTATCGCGAAGGCGGCATATGGCGCTGCCGATGTCAATTTGAAGAATGTTGACATCGAAACTCCTAGGGCAAATCTCAACGCTGCCAAGGACGAGGCGACCGTCGCGCAGGCCGCGCTTGACGACGCTAACTCCAAGCTCACCGAATGCCAGACGAACGCCTCCAAGGCTTCCGCCCGCAAGGCGAAGGCACAGGGCGATTACGATACCGCCAAGACAAAGTCCGATAAGGCCAACGAGGCGTATGACAATGCCACGGCTTCGGTTAAGGACCTTGCCGCCAAGCGCGATGCCGCCCAGGCGGACCTTGCGAATAAGCAGGGCTCGCTTGACGAGGCAAAGAAGGCCGACGATGCCGCCCAGGCTGGCGTTGACAAGGCTCAGGCCGCAGATACGCACGCCGCGACCGCTCTTTCGGACGCCAAGCAGGCAGTTGCCGCCAAGACGCAGGCCCTGTCCGACGCACAGGCGAAGGCCAAGGCCGCCGAGGGCGAGCTTGCCACCGCAAACAAGGCCTTCGAGCGCTTCGCCGGCGCCCAGAAGGCGGTCGACGACGCCAAGGCCGCCTATGACGCTGCCGTCGCCGGTGTCGCCGATGCCCAGAAGCAGCTCGAGGCCGCCAACGAAGCCGTCGTCGATGCGAACCTCGATATCGTCAAGGCCAAGGCAGAGCTTGCCAACGACGAGGCGCTCAAGGCCGATCTTGAGGCTGTCGACCACAAGGCATCCCTTGCCGCGGGCACGACGGGCAACGAGAAGCTGGTCAAGCTGAACGCTGCCTACGCTCGCTACAAGGCTGCCGTCGATGCTGCCGCTGGTCTCAAGGCTGCTCTGAGCGATGCCGATGCCAAGCTGTCCGATGCCAACGACGCCTATGCCGCCGCGCTTGCCGAGCTTGGCGATGCCAAGGATGCCCTGGCTGCCGCGCAGGCCGAGTACGACAAGTATCATCCCAAGGCTGAGCCGCAGGCCAAGGCTCAGGTTGCGCAGGCTGCTGCAAAGGCCCCCGTTGCCAAGAAACAGGCTGCGCCTGCCGCGCTCGCCCAGACCGGTGATGACTCCGCGCTTGCGGGTGAGGTGTTCGTCATCGGTGGCATTACGCTCGTTGCCGCGGGCGTGACGCTGGGTGATCGTCGTCGCAAGCACATGTGGTGATTCGGGCGTCGGCTCTGCAACGAACTTCAATTCATAACGGGACCGTCTCGTTAGCCAAACGATAAGGCCGGCGCGCTGTT
>UROA01000023.1 GCA_900549355.1 uncultured Collinsella sp.
CCTATGTGGACGCCACGACGCTCGATACGCCGGCCAAGCTCGATGCCGCAGTGGACCGCTACCATGTCTTTGGTCGTGTGACCCCGCAGCAGAAGCGCGAGCTCGTGCAGGCGCTCAAGCGCCGCGAGCACACCGTGGCCATGACGGGCGACGGCGTCAACGACGTGCTGGCGCTCAAGGAGGCCGACTGCTCCGTGGCCATGGCGGCTGGCTCCGATGCCGCACGTAACGTGGCCGAGATCGTACTCGTCGACAACGACTTTGCCTCGATGCCCGCCGTGGTGGCCGAGGGCCGTCGCTCCATCAACAACCTGCAGCGTTCGGCCTCGCTGTTCCTGACCAAGACGCTGTTCTCGATGGGCCTGGCGGCGCTGTGCATCGCGCTGCCGCCGTACCCCTTCGAGCCCATCCAGATGACGCTCATCAACTTCTTCTGCATCGGCGCGCCGGGCTTTGTGCTGGGTTTGGAGCCCAACAATGCTCGCGTGAAGGGGTCATTTTTGACTAACGTACTCAAGCGTGCGCTGCCGGCGTCGATTGCAGTCATTTTGGCTGCGGCGCTCGATATCTTTGTGGCGCGCGTGTTTGGCTTTAGCCAGCTCACGCTGTCTACGATGTGCCTGCTTACGTCGTGCGCGGCGAGCGTCAGCCTGATCTGGCGCATCTCGCAGCCTCTCACGCCCTTACGTGTGGTGCTTTTTGTGTTTGTAGTCGCCGGCATCCTGGTGGGCGTTATCGGTTTCCCGGAGCTGCTGTCTATTGCCAACCTGTCGATAGGCCAGATGGTTATCTTGGCTGTCATCGTGGTCTTTACCTGCTCGGTGTTCTTTAAGCTTGCCACGATGATGGATTCGCTCAAGCCGCGTCGTCGTCATGCCGCAACTGGTTTTGGCCGCGGTGTGCGCGTCCGCCTGGGTCGCGGTGGCGGCAAGGTGAGCTCGACGGGCTCGACGGCCGAGCGTTTTGCCAAGCGCGTCGCCGCCGACATGGCGCAGCGCCGCGAAGATCGCACCGCTCGCGAGGCCGAGGCCCGCGCACTCGAGGGCGTGGCCCAAGCCCAGCCCAAGAAAAAGAAGAGTACCGGAGCCAAGCGCTCTCGCGTGACCAAGTCCGCCCAAGGCATCAAAGTCTCGATGCCAAGCAAAAAGAAGAAGTAGCTACGCGCCCTGGCGATGTTGAATTGGTGCCTTGTTCCTGTGGGGCCGTGGCGATGTTATGCTCTAACCTCGATTGTTTGAATTGCTTCGAAAAGAGGATGCCGTGATCTGCCCGCATTGCCTTAAGACTATCGAGGACGGCGCCTCGTTCTGCCCCTACTGCAACGCCTATGTGGGTCCGGGCGATGGTCCCGAGCACACCGAGTTCGTGTTCTGTGAGGGCTGCGGTGCCCGTCTTTCTCCGCATGATCGTACGTGCCCCAAATGCGGACGCCCCGCTCCGGGTATCCTCTCCGAGGACGCGGCCGCATCCGACCTGGCAGCGGGCCGCACGGCAGGCTTTCCGCGCCTAACGCAAGAGCAGATCGATACCGAGGTGCCTCATGCGCCGGCCTCTGCCGCTGCGGTGCTTTCGGACGCCGCCGACCCCAATGAGACCTGCGTGCTGCCGGCTTTCGATAAGGATTTCGGCATCCCCAAGGTCGATATTCCCACGCCGGTTTCCCTGCATGACGATGCTCAAAAACCCAAGCGCAAGGTGCATCCCGACGAGGACGCCTATCACAAGCACAAGCGTCATATTCCCAAGCCGCTCATCGTCATCACGGTCCTTGCCGTCGTTTGCGGCGGTGCCTATTGGTTCGTGACGGCCGATCCCATGGGTGTCATGCCTGGCTTCTATGACCAGTTTGGCCAGGCCGCGCAGACGACCTTCCCTACGCGCCAAAAGGGCGAGGCGACTGAGGACGATACCAAGCAAGACGATTCTGCCGAGGTGGTCCAGGAAGAAACCGTGCTCACCGATGATCAGCTCTATACCAGGCTCGATGGTCTGTATCAGACCATCGTGTCCTACGGTGACGAGGACCAGATCGGCGAGGTCATCGATTCCTTTAACAACGGCTATCTCCGAACGCCGCTGTCCACCCGTCAGGAGCTGTCGCAGAGTGCCTACGCCCTGCGCGACCAGATCAAAAAGACGCAAGATGAGCTTAACAACCTTAAGTATCAGGACGATACGGTCTATGCGGATGACATCGCCCACTTAAAGCAGCTTGCCGAGTGGATGTACGAGCGCGTCGACGTGATCTGCCAGAGCTGGGATATCTCGCTGGCCATTCCCGATGGCGAGTCGATGAGTTCCCACAAAAGCGAGATCCTGGCGCCCATCGCGCAGGGCGGCAGCAGCGCGCTGGAACAGTACGACGACAACGTGGGCTCCTGGGAGCCGCAGCAGCGTTCCTAAAATTAGTTCGCCATAGTCGGCATAACCTACGTGCGCAATTGATGTAAGCGCATGCTTATTGCTACAATTCGTACAAATATGCTTTAAACGCACGAGGAAGGAACCACATGCTTGGTTTTAAGAAAGAGCTCTACACGCCCGAGTATCAGCTTGCCGGCGACGAGTGCGCCGTTATCGAGACGTCGAAGGGTACCATCAAGGTCAAGTTTGACGGCGAGGGCGCTCCCATTCATGTCGCGAACTTCTGCGAGCTTTCCACTATGGGTTTCTATGATGGCCTTAAGTTCCATCGCTATGTGCCCGGCTTTGTCATTCAGGGCGGCGACCCCAATACCCGCGATATGTCCGGCGCCGACGTCGCTGCCGGTCTTGAGGGCCCCGACGGCATGCCCGGCACCGGTGGCCCCGGCTACTGCATCAAGGGCGAGTTTGCCACCAATCCGCACAACAGCCATGTCGATGGTGCCCTTGCCATGGCACGCTCCATGGACCCCGATTCCGCGGGTTCGCAGTTCTACTTCTGCCTGGGCGCCCAGCATAACCTCGATTCCGGTTACACCGTCTTTGGTACCACGGTCGAGGGTCTCGATGTGATTTCGCAGCTGCGTGCCGGCGACGAGATCGTCCATGTCGAGATCGTTCACGAGTAAAGGGGACTTCCTTGAATAGCCAGCTGATCCAACAGGGCCGCGCCGCTTATCGCGCGGGTGATTTTTCCGCTGCAGCCCAGATGCTTGGGGCGGCAAAGACTCCCGATGAGATTATGGGCGAGGCCGATCACCTTCGTGGCAACGCCTTGATGCACCTGGGCATGTATGCCGAGGCCGCCGAGGCCTACGCCGCCGCCCTCAACGACGGCACCTACGGCAAGCGCGGCGCGCTGCTCACCAACCGCGGTAAGGCGCTCGCCGCCGTGGGCGACTACACGACGGCCGCTCAGGCGTTCTCTGCTGCTACGCAGGATGCTTCCTATGCCACGCCGTTCAAGGCCTATCTGGGCCTGGGTAATGCGCTGTTCCAGTCGGGCGACTATGCCAACGCGGGTACTGCCTTCCGTCAGGCTGCCATCGACGGCGCCAATCCGGCTCCTGCCGCCGCGCTCGGCGAGCTTGGTCGTTGCTTCATTAAGCTCGGCCGTCCGGCGGATGCCGTGGAGACCTACCGCACGGCTATCGACTTTGCCGGCCCCCGCGACGACACGCGTGCGCTCAACGCCGGCATGGGTCAGGCGCTTTCTGCCGCCGGCCGTCCCTCCGACGCACTCGACGCCTTTAACGCCGCTACTGCCGATGGCATCTACCAGCTCACCTCCGAGCAGGCCGATGAGCTTGCCCGCGTGCACGATTCGCTTGCCGCACTGTCTGCCCAGACGGCTATGGCCACGGCTCCGGCGCCCGCGATGGACGCTCCTGCCGTCGATCCGCTCGATCCTACGGGCGCGACCGGTCAGTTTATGCCCGATCCCTCGGACACCGGCTTCTTTACGCTGTCCGAGTCCGAGATGGTTCAGCAGGACCGTCAGGATCGTAAGCAGGCCAAGGTCCGTCGTCGCCATCGCCACACGGGTCTCAAAGTCTTCATCGTGCTGCTTCTGCTCATTTTGATCGCCGCGGGCGGTCTGGGCTTTGCCTACACGCGCGGCTTTGGCTTCCCGTCTCAGGAGTCTGTCGTTACCGATCTATTTCAGGCTGCCGGCGACGGTGACAGCGCAAAGGCCGAGTCTTGCCTGGCCTCGAGCCTGTCCGAGGACGCCAAGTCGATGATCATCTCCTCGATTCCGCAGGGTGCCACCGTGTCCGTCGAGGGCATGGATCAGTCCATGACCGAGACGACCGCTAAGGTTAAGGCATCGCTGTCCAAGGGCGGCGAGCAGGAGTACACCGTCAAATTCGTGCGCTCCGATAACCATATCGGCTGGGCCGTTTCCTCGCTCGATATGGATTTCTCGGCTGCTGACAACCAGTAGTGACCTTATGGGATTTAGCTTTGCCCGGCGCTTCACCGCAAGTGAGGTGCCGGGCTTGCGCTAGTATGATGAGCTAGTAGTTTTCCAGCAATCATCCAACACATCAGGAGTTGCGTTGTTTTCTTTGATGGATATGTTCTTCGGTAGCTATGCGGGCGATCTTGCCATCGACCTCGGCACCGCAAATACGCTTGTCTCCGTGCGCGGCAAGGGCATCGTTATTCGCGAGCCCTCTGTTGTCGCCATCGACAAGAACGACGAGCGCATCCTGGCGGTCGGTATCGAGGCAAAGCGCATGCTCGGCCGTACGCCCGGCAACATCGTGGCCGTTCGTCCCCTGAAGGACGGCGTCATCGCCGACTTCGATGTTACCGAGGCTATGCTTCGCTACTTTATCGACAAGGCGTCCGAGAAGCGCTATCCGTGGACCCCGCGTCCGCGCGTTGTCGTCTGCGTTCCCTCCGGCGTCACGTCGGTCGAGAAGCGTGCTGTCTTTGAGGCCACGATCCAGGCTGGCGCTCGCCAGGCCTACCTGATCGAGGAGCCCATGGCTGCCGCTATCGGCGCCGATCTGCCCGTCGAGGAACCCACCGGCTCCATGGTCATCGACATCGGCGGCGGTACCACCGAGGTCGCTGTTATCGCCATGGGCGGTATCGTCGTCTCGCAGTCCATCCGTATTGCCGGTGACGAGTTCGATCAGGCTATCCTCACGCACGTTCGTGATGCCTACAACCTGGCCATCGGCGAGCGTACGGCAGAGGACATCAAGATCAAGGTCGGCTCCGCCGTGCCGCTCAAGGACGAGCTCGACGTCGAGGTCAACGGCCGCGACGTGATTACCGGTCTGCCCAAGACCGTGCGCATCGAGAGCGAGGAGATTCGTCGCGCGCTCAACAAGCCGCTCGACGAGATGGCCAAGGCCGTCAAGGACGCCCTCGATGCCACGCCTCCCGATCTCGCCTCGGACCTTATGTACTACGGCATTTTGCTGACCGGTGGCGGCGCGCTGCTGCGCGGTCTCGACGTGCGCCTGCGCGATGAGACCGGCGTTTCGGTCAACGTCAGCCCCACGGCGCTCGATAACGTCGTTAACGGCTGTGCCCGCGTGCTCGAGGCCAATGCGTTTGATGGCGGCTTCGTCCAGACCAATGCTTAATTTCCAAAAGGTGGATTCCATTTGGCACGATCTTCGGGTTTCTCCACAAATCTGAATACCAAGCGACAATCAACGGGTATGCGCCCGTTGATTGTTTTCAGCCTGATTTCGGTGTTGCTGCTCACGTTTTACATCCGCGAGGGCGAGGCAGGACCGATTCATGCCGTGCGTTCGGGCGTAACGACGATTACCTCGCCGGTGCGCTTTGTGGGTTCGGCTGTGGCGGCTCCTTTCAATGCCATCGGCAACGTGTTCTCTAACCTTACGGCGTCGCAGGACACGCTCGACGAGCTCAAGAAGCAAAACGAGGAACTGACCTCTAAGGTCGCCGAGCTTTCTGAGGCTCAAAAGACTGCCGAGCGCCTGGAGGGCCTGGTCGGGCTGCAATCGACCTACAACCTCAAATCGACTGCAGCTCGTATCGTTGGTGCCTCCGGCGATGCCTGGACCTCGACCGTAACCATCGACAAGGGCTCTGCCGACGGCCTTACCATCAACATGCCCGTGACGAGTTCTGCCGGTGTTATCGGCCAGATTATCGAGGTATCGGCCAAGACCTCTACCGTGCGCCTGATTGGCGACGAGAACTCGGGCGTGTCCGCCATGGTGCAGGACACGCGCGCCCAGGGTATGCTGCAGGGTCAGGCTGACGGCACGCTGCGTCTTGAGTACGTGAGCGTCGACTCCGATGTTAAGGTTGGCGACATCATCGTGACCTCTGGCATCGGTGGCGTGTTCCCCAAGGGCCTTCCGCTTGGCACCGTCTCGTCGGTTGAGAAATCGGCAAACGACGTGTACTACACCATTGTGGTGCGCGCTCAGACCACGGCCGAGAACAACGAGGAAGTGCTGGTCATCACCTCGCTGACCGACGAACAGTCGGCCTCGGATGAGGACGTGAGCACGGCCAACAGCACGCCGCAGGGAACGTCGCGCGATGCTGCGACCAAGACGAAGGACGAGAGCTCGGATGACAGTTCCGACACGTCCGAGACGACCGATTCTGGCTCGAGCGAATAGGGGGCATGTCCATGGATCTACACGAGCAGGGGATGAGCTCCCGCACGTTTGTGATCGCCGCCATCGTGTGCGTGCTGCTGCAGGCAGGCCTGGCACCGCAGATCTCCATTGCGGGCGGTCGCGTCAACTTCATGATTATCCTGGTGTGCCTAAGCGTGTTCTCGGGCGACCCGACCCGTGCCGTCGTGTGCGGTTTTTGCAGCGGCTTGTTTTATGACCTATCCGCTGCCGTGCCGGTGGGCGTTATGTCGCTCCTGCTGACCGTGGGTTCTTTTGCCCTGGTGCACAGCGCCGTCGGTCAGACGGGCGGTACCCCGAGTGCGCGCGGCATCACTGTGGGCGCCTTCGCGCTCGTCATTAATGTGATCTACAGCATCATCTTGCTGTTTATGGGTTTGGAGACGAGCTTTGTCGTGGCGATCTTCGGCCATGCGCTGCCGTCCTCGATCCTGACGGGTCTGGTTGCCATTCCGTTTTTGATGTCCGGCGTCGTGCCGCAGTCCGGCTATGGATTCTCCGCACGTGGCGGACGCCAGACGGGTATGCGCTTTAAGCCCAAGACCTGCAAGCTCAAATAGGGGAGGCCCGTAGATGTCTTCCCAGATGACGGTTATTATCGCCGGTATCGTGCTGGTTGTGGCCATCGTGGTCGCGCTGGTCGTCATGCGTCGTGGCGATTCCCGTTTTACCTACGATACGCAGCATGGAACGGCCCCGCGCGCCACCGAGGGCGAGGGCAATACCGCGTCGACCGCCTTTAAGGGCCGCTTTTCCATCCTCACCACGGGTGTGGGCGCGATGTTTGCGGCGCTTGCCGTCAAGCTGTGGGGCATGCAGATGGTCTCATCGGACTATTACGAGAAGCAGGCCAATAGTAATCAGACTCGCACCGTTACAACACCCGCTGTGCGCGGTCGCATCCTCGACCGCAATGGCGTGGCGCTTGTCCAGAACCGTCCCTCACTTGCTGTCGTGGCCTACCGCGACCTTGCCGAGGATGAGGTTCTGGTTCGCCATCTTGCCAACGTGCTTGGAATGCCTTACGTGGCGGTCCTTCGTAATATTCAGGACAATACAGAGGGCGCTCAGAGCCTGCATACCATCGCGACGGACGTCCGTCGCTCCACGGTTGCCTATATTCAGGAGCATGCCGGCGAGTTCCCGGGCGTCAAGATTGCCGAGCGTACCGAGCGCCAGTATCCATATGGCGAGACGGCATGCCATATCTTGGGCTATACCGGCACCATTACCTCCGAGCAGCTCGAGGCCCAGAATAAGAAAACCTCTGGCGATGATGATGCTTCTGCTGGCAAGATTACGTACCAGTCGGGCGATATCGTGGGCCAGGCGGGCGTTGAGAGCTACTACGAAAACCTGCTGCAGGGTATTCGTGGTGAGCAGACCGTCAAGGTCGATGCCTCGGGCAATGTGACCGGTCAGGCCGGCGCCGTGCCCGCGAAGGCCGGCTCTGACATTAAGCTCACGCTCGACCTTAAGATCCAGCAGGCCTGCGAGACGGCGCTGGCGAGCGCTATCGAGCTTGCCAAGACTACTGGCTACAGCAATGCCGGCAACGGCGCTGTAGTGTGTCTCGATCCCAACAATGGCGAGATCCTGGGCATGGCGAGCCAGCCCAAGTTCGATCCGTCCGTCTTTATTGGCGGCGTCTCAAATGACGTGTGGACCGAGCTCAATGATGACAAGGGTTCCCACCCGCTGCTCAACCGCGCCATTAGCGGACAGTACCTGTCGGCCTCGCCCCTCAAGCCGCTCTCGGCGCTGGCCGGTCTTGAGTTTGGAACGTACACGTCGACCCAGACGACCAACTGCACCGGCTATTGGACGGGTCTGGGCAAGTCGTGGGGCAAGCGTTGCTGGCTTCAATCCGGACATGGTGTCATGACGCTGCAGTCCGGTATCGCCAATTCCTGCGACCCCGTGTTCTACGACATGGGCAAGGCGTTCTTTTATGACGAGCAACATCCCGAGGGCCTGCAGGAGGTCTTTCGTCGCTGGGGTCTAGGCAAGACCTGCGGTATCGATCTGCCGAGTGAGGGCGCGGGCCGTATTCCCGATGCCGAGTGGAAAGAGTCGTACTTCACCGACGCATCTGCCGAGGACCGCAAGTGGAATGCCGGCGATATGACCAACATTGCCATCGGTCAGGGCGACATTTTGGTGACGCCGCTGCAGATGGCATGCGCCTACATGGGCCTTGCCAACGGCGGCAAACAGTACGTGCCGCATGTGTTTTTGTCGGCGGTGTCGCGCGATGGCGACGGCGATGCCTATAAGTACAACGGCAAGGGCAAGAAGAAGCGCCTGGAGGCCAAGATCAACAGCGATTCGGATTTGGCTCTTGTTCGCAACGGCATGCACGACGTGATTTACACGGCATCGACGTCCCTGGCGGCTCACTTTGGCACCCTGACGCCGCAGGTATACGGCAAGTCGGGCACGGGCGAGAAAAGTGGCGAGGATGAATACGCGTGGTTCTGCGCCTATGCACCGGCCGATGACCCCAAGTATGTCATCGCTACCGTCCTGGAGCAGGGCGGCGGTGGCTCAGATACCGCGATGCATGTCGTGCGCGACGTGCTCGGCGTGATTTATGACGAGCCCGATACCTCTTCGGCCTCGGGCGATTCTTCGGTTCGATAGGAGGTTGCGATGGATTTTTCTCCGGCGGATCTGTTCCGTTCAACCAAGACCGGCTCTCGCAGCAGCCTGGACCGTGTCAACAAGCAATTTTCGGCCTCGCGCGGCACGTTTCGCCAAAAGGTGCATATCGGTGTGCTCGTGGCTACTGTGGCCCTCGTCGCCTACGGTGCCATCATTATCTGGTCGGCTTCGCAGTTTAAGGCCGACGCTTCGTTCTCACGCCATCTGCTGGGAATTGGAATCGGTACGGTGCTGGCGGTGCTGGTCTGGCGTACCGACCTGCGCGGTATTTCCAATTTCTCGACGGCGTTGCTCGTCATCGACCTGATCGTGATCCTCTCGCCCAAGATTCCAGGTCTGTCCTATACGGGCGGTCTGGGCATGACGGGCTGGATCAAGATTCCCGGTATCGGCTTGACATTCCAGCCGGTTGAGCTTGCCAAGCTCATCACCATCTTCTTTATTGCTACGCTTGGCTCGCAGTATAACGGTCGCATCGATACCGTTCGCGACTACGTCAAGCTCTGCGGCATGCTGTCCATTCCGTTTTTGGCCGTCGTTGCCATGGGCGACCTGGGCTCGGGCCTGGTCGTGCTTGTTTCGGGCGCCATCGTCATTTGTATGAGCGGTGCACGCCGCGAATGGGTGCTGTCGACCCTGGCCCTGCTCGTGGGTCTGGTGGCCCTCGTTCTGGCGCTTGATTCGGTCTTTGATTCGTTGCTCGGCCACGATGTGCTCATCAAGCAGTACCAGATGAACCGTCTGACGGTCTTTATCGACCCCGATAATGCCGATTCGGACGATGCCTACAACCTGCAGCAGTCGCTTATCGCCGTTGGCTCGGGCGGCTTCTTTGGTAAGGGTTTGGGCCATGCGACGCAGTCGGCCGGCGGCTTTCTGCCTGAGTTCCACACCGACTTCGTCTTCGCCTTCCTGTCCGAGACCTTTGGCTTTTGCGGTTCCTTTTTGCTCCTGTGCCTCTACGTGCTGTTGATCTTTTCGACGATTCGCGTCGCCTTTAAGTGCGAGTCCCTGTTTTTGCGTCTTTCGTGTGTTGGCATCGTTGGCATGTGGGCGTTCCAGACCTTCGAAAACATCGGCATGTGCATCGGCATGATGCCGATTACCGGTATTCCGCTACCGTTTATTAGCTTCGGTTCGTCTTCGATGATGATTCAGCTGCTGACGGTGGGTATCGTACAATCCATATGGCGGCATCGTTCGGGCGCCGCGTAACCGCTGGAGGGGTTTGCTATGAAAATTCCCGTAGATAAGCTGACCCGCGCTTTTAAGATGGGCGCGTCCGTTAAGAAGGATTCCGATACGCCGGTGCGCGTCTCGGTCTATCTGGATTCGTCTGCCTCGCGCTTTCTGGCCGAGACGGTGCGTGATGCCTTTGTGCCGCAGACGACCTCGGGCATTGTGCGCGTCGAGCGTCTGGGGGAGGAGCGAATTGCTCCAAAGACCGATACCGATGTGGTGCTGGTGCTCTCGTGTGGTTCCGACCGCTTGGAGAGTGCCGTGCAGGAGCTCGTGATCGCCGGCGCGCCCGTGTGCGTGCTTGCCGAGTCTGCTGTGGAGGTGCCGTTTATCGAGGAGTCCACGCCCATGCTTGGCGTGGTAGCGGCAACCGATAAGACGTATCTGCTCGAGACGCTTGCCCGCTGGATTCTCGATCGCACGGACAAGGAAACGGCTTTTGCGGCGAACTTTGCCTTCATGCGCATCGCGGCGGCCAACCGCATCATCACCTCGTGTGCGCTCACCAATATGGCGACCGGGGCTTTGGTGTTTTTGCCGGGCGCCGATTATCCCGTTATGGCGCTGGCGCAGGTGGGCATGCTCTTTGAGCTCGCTGCCGTCTTTGGACGCGGCATTAAGCCCGAGCGCGGCTACGAGGTCGCCGGCGTGCTTGCCGGCGGTCTTGTGATCCGCGCGGTCACCCGCGCGCTCGTCAAGCAGACGCCGCATATTGGGTTTGCCGTCAAGGCGCTCACTGCTGCCGCGGGCACCTATGGCATGGGCCGTGCGCTCGTTTCGCTCTACGAGCGCGATGTCGACTACAGCCGTGCCAACGAGGTGGTCACTGCCACGTTCTCCCGCGTTCGCGATCTGGTGACCACGGTCGCGGGCGCTACCCGTCCTATGGCGTCCTATCAGGACGCATCAGATCTCGCTGCTTAGGGGTTTTCCGTTGCGCGTTGCATACCAAGACTGTTTTCATTTAATTGAGCCGTTGCTCGCCAAGGTCGAGAAGCCGAGTCGCTATATCGATCACGAGTGGGGCACGCTTTCCAAGGCCGATGCCGACTACCGTTGCTGCCTGATCTACCCGGATGTGTACGAGGTTGGTCTGCCCAACCAGGGCATCGCCATCCTCTACAACATCCTTAACCAGGCCGAGGGCATCTCCTGCGAGCGTGGCTATGTGCCGTGGCCCGATATGGGTGACGCTATGCGCGAGGCAGGCATTCCGCTGCTCTCGCTCGAGGGTGCAGCGCCGGTCGCTTCGTTTGATATCGTCGGTCTGCATGTGCCGCACGAGATGGCGGTGACGAACTTCCTCGAGGCACTCGACCTCGCTGGCATTCCGCTGTTAGCGGCCGACCGAGGTGAAGATGACCCCATCATCATCGCCGGCGGCCCCTCGGTGTACAACCCCGAGCCGTACGCGGCCTTCTTCGATGCCATCCTCATCGGTGAGGGCGAGGAATCGCTGCTCGAGACCTGCCAGCTGCATCGCCGCCTGCGTGACGAAGGAGTCCCGCGCGCGCAGATTGTTGAGCAGCTTGCATCCATTGCCGGCAACTACGTGCCGTCGCTCTATGAGGTTCGTCACGACGAGCCCTGCTCGCCGCATGGCTACACCGTGCCGCGTGAAGGCAAGGATGCGCCTACTGTGGTCTACAAACGCGTCGTCGAGGATTTCGGCGCCACGAATCCGCTGTCGCAGTCGTGCGTACCCTATGCGCAGCTAGTCCACGACCGCCTGTCTATCGAGATCCTGCGCGGCTGCGCCCGCGGCTGGCGCTTTTGGCAGGCCGGCCGGGCGGCGCCGGCAACCCCGCGGCTGTCGTTTTTGCCAGGCCGGCATGACGTATCGCCCGGTGCGCGAGCGCTCGGCCGACCAGATCGTCTCGTCGGTGATTCAGGGTCTGGAAAAGACCGGCTATGACGAGGTGTCGCTGACCTCGCTCTCCACGACCGACCACTCCTGCATTCGCGACGTGCTCGGCAGGCTCAACCGTCGCCTGGAGGATACGGGTATTCGCGTGTCTATTCCGTCGCAGCGCCTGGATTCGTTTGGCGTGGATATGGCCGAGTCGGTTGCCGGCGAAAAGAAGGGCGGCCTGACGTTCGCGCCCGAGGCCGGCAGCCAGCGCATGCGCGACATCATTAACAAAAACGTGACCGAGGAGGACCTGGACCGTGCGGCCAAGGCGGCCTTCGAGGCCGGCTGGAACCGCATGAAGCTCTACTTTATGATGGGCCTTCCCGGCGAGCGCGACGAGGACATCGTGGCCATCGCCAATCTGGCCGATCACGTGCTGGAGCTCGGTCGTTCCGTGGTGCCCAAGGCTCGTCGCGGCTCGATCTCGGTGTCGATCTCGGTTTCGGTCTTTATCCCCAAGGCTGCCACGCCGTTCCAGTGGTGCCCGCAGCTCGACTACGACGACGTCAAGCGTCGCCAGAAGCTGCTCGTCACGAGCGTTCGCAACCGTGCCGTCCGCGTTCATTACCACGATGCCGAGACCTCGCTCATCGAGGCCGCGCTGTCCCGCGCCGGTCGTGACATGACGCCCGTCATCATCGATGCTTGGCGCTCGGGCTCTCGCTTTGACGCCTGGGTAGAGCATTTCTCGCTCGATAACTGGAAGGAAGCTGCTGCCAAAAACGGCATCGACCTCAATGAGCTCGTGCACCTGCCCTACGAGTTGGACTGGCGCCTGCCGTGGGAGCACGTGAGCCCCGGCTGCACGCGCGGCTTCCTCGAGCGCGAGTACCGTCGCTCGCTCGAGGGCGTCACGACTCCCGACTGCACCCGCACGTCGTGCACCGGCTGCGGGATCTGCCCCACGCTCCACGCCAAGAATGTATTGATGGGTGATCGCGCATGAGTGAGCGCCTGACCGACAACCCCTCGCTCTTTAGGCTTCGTGTTCGCTATGGCAAGCGCGATCGCCTTAAGTACCTGGGCCATCTCGAAGTGATCCATACCATTGAGCGCATCGTGCGCCGTGCGGGACTTCCCTATGCCGTCACGCAGGGCTTCTCTCCGCACATGCGCGTGGGCTTCTCTTCGGCGCTACCGGTGGGTACGTCGTCGACATGTGAGTGGTATGACCTGTTTATGACCGAGTTCGTGGCGCTCGACGAGGCGTTTGGGCGCCTGGCTGCGGCGTCTCCGGCCGATCTGGCGCCCATCGAGGCGGCGTACATCGACGTGCGCACGCCGGCGTTGACGGCGCAGCTCACGCGCCTGTCGTATCGCATCGACCTGCATCTGGACCCCGAGGCGCCCGTAAGCGCCGACGAGGTGCATCGTGCGATCGACACGCTGCGCGCGGGCCATGGCATCGACTACGCGCGCGGAAAAAAGAGCAAGCGCTTGGATTTGGATCACACACTCGTGGGCTATGAGCTCACGGCGGGGGAGCGCCCGGACCATTTGGTGCTCATGCTCGACACCCATGCCGACAACGAGGGCTCCATGCGTCCGGAAATTTTGCTTTCTGCTGCTGATGTTTTGTTGCAGGGCTTGACCCCGGGCGTGGATGCACCTATTGTTTCCACCGGTATGCAAGACCTCGTGACCATCTGCTCCTACGATGTCGAGCGTCAGAATCAAGCATGCGAGTACGACGAGGGCCGACTCGTCAGCCCCATACCTGTGCGAACTTGTGGATTTGCTCCACATACTCGTTGACGGGGGTATTTTCGCCTGCTACTATATTCGGCTGTTGCACTAACTGATGCATGAAGGGCAAGTAAACATGTACGCAATCGTTAACACGGGCGGCAAGCAGTACAAGGTCGCCACCGACGATGTCATCACCGTCGAGAAGATTGAGGGCAATGAGGGCGACAAGGTCACTCTGCCGGTTATCTTCCTCAACGATGGTAAGAAGATCGTCACCGATCCCGACAAGCTGGCCAAGGCCAAGGTTACCGCTCAGATCGTTGAGCAGTTCAAGGGCGAGAAGCAGCTGGTCTTCAAGTTCCACAAGCGCAAGCGCTATCGTCGTCTGAAGGGTCACCGTCAGCAGCTCACCAAGCTGAAGATCGTGAAGGTCCAGGCTACCTCCCGCGCCAAGAAGGCTGTCAAGGCAGAGGCTGAGGCTGTTGCCGAGGCTCCCGTCGCCGAGTAGATTACACTCGTAACGAAAGAGTAGGTATACACAATGGCACACAAAAAAGGACTCGGTTCCTCCCGTAATGGCCGTGACTCCCGCGGTCAGCGCCTTGGCACGAAGCGCTATGCCGGCCAGACGGTAACCACGGGCACGATTCTCGTCCGTCAGCACGGCACGCACATCCACCCGGGTGAGAACGTTGGCCGTGGTAAGGACGACACGCTGTTCGCGCTGGTCGACGGTACCGTTGAGTTCCACAAGGGTATCAAGCACAGGGTCAGCGTACGCCCGCTCGCGAACGCGTAATTCACCCTTCATAGAGCACATATGTGGGAGGCACTTGAGTTTTAGGATTCAAGGGTCTCCCTCTTTTTGTAGGAGGCGATTCTGTTGTCACAGTTCACCGATATCAGCCGCATTAACGTGTGCGGCGGCGACGGCGGAGCCGGATGCATGTCGTTTAGGCGCGAGGCATTTGTCCCCAAGGGCGGCCCCGATGGCGGCGACGGCGGTCGTGGCGGCAATGTCGTCATCCAGGCCGATGCTCAGCTGTCTTCGCTGATCGATTACCGCTTTAAGCATCACTTCCGCGCCGAGCGCGGCACACACGGGCAGGGTGCCCGTCGTAACGGTAAGAGCGGCGAGGACCTGATTCTCAAGGTCCCTATGGGTACCGTGGTGCGGGAGCTCGACCCCGAGACGCAGACCCCGATGTTCGAGATTGCCGATCTGGTGCACGATGGCGAGCGCGTCGTCGTGGCGCCCGGCGGTGCCGGCGGCCTGGGCAACACGCACTTTGTGACGTCGGTGCGCCGCGCGCCCGCGTTCGCTCAGCTGGGCGAACCGGCCGAGGAGCACTGGATTGAGCTCGAGATGAAGCTTATGGCCGATGCCGCGCTTGTGGGCTTTCCCTCGGTGGGTAAGTCATCGCTCATCGCGCGCATGAGTGCCGCCCGCCCCAAGATTGCCGACTACCCGTTTACCACGCTCGTGCCGAACCTCGGCATGGTGCGTGCCGGCGAATATTCTTACGTCGTTGCTGACGTCCCCGGTCTTATCGAAGGTGCGAGCGAGGGTAAGGGCCTGGGTCACCAGTTCTTGCGCCACATTGAGCGTACGGCCCTGATCATGCACGTCGTCGACATGACGGGTGGTTTTGAGGATCGCAATCCGGTCGAGGATTACCACATCATCAACCGCGAGCTCGAGCAGTATGGCGCCGAGCTTTCGGAGCGTCCGCAGATCGTCGTTGCCAACAAGTGCGATGCGCCGGGCACGGCCGACAAGATTGCCGACCTCAAGCGCGCAGCGCTCGACGATGGACATATGTTCTTTGCCGTGTCTGCCGTGACGGGCGCCGGCCTCAATACGCTGATGCTTGCCGTGGGCGAGCAGGTGGCTAAGCTGCGCGCCGAGTTGGCTGTCTCGGATGAGCCGGTCGTTCTGCGCGACGATGAGTGGGAGCGCCGTCGCCTGCAGCGTGAGAAGCGTTTCCGCATTGTTCAGGAAGAGCCCGGTGCCTTCCGCGTGGTCGGTCGTGCCATTGAGCGTATGGTCATCCAGACCGACTGGGAAAACGAGGAAGCCGTCATTTACCTGCAGCATAAGTTTGCGCGTATGGGTGTTGACGACGCGCTCGAGAAGGCCGGTTGCCGTGCGGGCGACGAGGTCCGCATTTGCCAGCGCGCCTTTGACTTTGAGGGTGCCGAGGACTTCTCGGAGTACGAGGAGCTCGAGGATGCTGGCGAGGACGTTGCCGTTGAAGCCATTGACGTGGCCGATGCTGCGGATGAGGGCGTCGAGGTTGTCGATGCGGCGGATGCCGCGGGCGATGCCGAGACCTCGGAGGGCGAGTAAGCCATGTCGCTGCGCGGTGGAATCGGTCTGCCCGAGCTTCCTCTAGAGGACGGGCAGGAGTTTAGGCTCGGCATTATGGGTGGCACCTTTGATCCCATCCATTACGGGCACCTGGTGACCGCTGAGCAGGCGCGTGAGTCCCTCGACTTGGATGCCGTGCTCTTTATGCCGGCGGGCACGCCTGCCTTTAAGCTTGACAAGCCGGTGACGCCTGCCGAGGACCGTTATGCCATGACGGTCCTCGCCACCGCCGCGCACCCGGCCTTTTTGGCG
>UROA01000024.1 GCA_900549355.1 uncultured Collinsella sp.
GGGTAAGTTTTTCGTAGATTCCGCACGAGCCGGAAAGCACTTAATGTGCTTTCCGTGCGAGCAGGACTGTTCGCAGTAGCAAACTAAAGGCCAAGGGGCCCAGTCAACCTATCAGCAGCGATTACTCGGCAGCTAGTTGAATTTGAAGATCTTTGAGGCAAGACGGTATAGGCCGAGTGTGGTTTTGTCTCCGGCCCGTCCGCGCAGATTGGTGAAGAACCCGACCACGCCGTAGCGGGCACGACGATACATGCGCTCGTCGTAGGCCTTCAAATCATTCCACAGCGTCTTTAGGCGCTCGTCGGCGCAATCTTCCTCGGAAAGCTTGGTGAGCACCGAGCAGATCGCCATCATCATGGTGAAATAGCCCATCATGTACGAGCGCAGACGCGACGACTCAACATCGCTGTACAGGTGGTACGACTCCATCATGATGCGCGTCACACGGAACTGCTGGTCCAGACGCTTGACCATCGTGGCCTCGTTGACACTCTGGCCCTCGCGACCGATAAAGTAGCGATAGAGGTCGATGTCGGCGTAGTACATGGTCTTGCAACACGGCAGCGGCACGTAGGCGTAGATGTTGTCCACATAGAACGTGTGCGGCGGCATGGGAAGGTTGGACTCGCGCAGCACATCCGTGCGATAGCACAGGCTGTGCATGAGTAGGTTCTGGTCCAGGCGGAAATGACCGATCTGATCCCAGGAAAAGATCTTTTTGCGCGGCAGGGCAAATTTGTAGCCAATAGCGGTATGCGTGCCCTCGTAAACCTTCTCGTACACGTAGTTCGAGATAAACAGGTCAACGCGCTGGTCGCGCTCCTCAAAGCCACGCAGAATCGACAGCATGGTCGAAAGGGCAGCGCCGTCAAGCCAGTCGTCCGAATCAACAACCTTGTAGTAGGTGCCCTGTGCCTCGCGCAGACCCGAAAGGACGGCAATACCGTGGCCGCCGTTCTCCTGGTGTACCGCGCGAATGATACCGGGATAACGCGCCTCCCACTCATCGGCCTTATCGGCTGTCTCGTCCTTGGAGCCGTCGTCCACCACGATAATCTCGATATCGGTAGCGTAATTGCTCCCCTCCAAGATGGAGGTGATGCAATGGTCCATGTCCTTGGCGGCGTTATACGAGGGAATACCGAATGTTATGACTTTATGCATGGCAGGCGATAATCTCATCCGAAAGATCGAGGGCAGAATTGGTCACGGCGTCCATATCGTAGTAACGATACTCGGCCAGACGACCCACCGGGTGGAAGTTCGTCAGGTTCTGGACGCGCTCAAGATAGCGCTCATAGAGCTCACGGTTCTCGGGCTCAAGAATGGCGTAGTACGGCGTCTCGCCCGAGCCGGGCGTATAGGCCTTGGAGTACTCCTTCATGATGGTGGTCTTGCCGGGCAGGACCTGACCGGTCATGTTCTTGAACTCGGTGATGCGCGTGTAGTCCTCGCTCGTGGTGTAGTTGACAGTGCCCACGGGCTGGAACTGGTCCATATCGAGCGTCTCGAACTTCATATCGAGCGTGCGGTACGGCAACGCACCCAAGTCGAGGTTGAACAGCTCGTCGAGTGGACCGGTGTAGACGATCTCGCCACCATAGACCTTGCCGTCGATCTTGACGGTAGTCTCGTCGATTTCAAAGAGGTCACGGGCGTCCACGTCGCAGAACACGTCGATCAGGTCGTGGTCGAGCATGTGCTCAAAGAGCGCCGTGTAGCCCTCCTGCGGCATGCCCTGGAAGGGAGCTTGCGGGAAGTAGCGGTCATCATCGCCCACAAAGACGGGAACGCGGCCGGTGATCGAGGGATCGATCTGATCGGGCGTCTGGCCCCACTGCTTCATGGTGTAATGCAAAAAGACGTTCTCGTAGACGTAATCGGCGACCTCGGCAAGATCCGGGTCGTTCTTCTTACGCAGCTCCATAATGGGCACCTTGACATCCTTGCCAAAGGTCTCCACGAGCTTCTGATACAGCTCCTCGCCGCGCTCGTCACCAAAGGCGAGCTTGAGACTCGCATGGTTGAAGGGCACGGGCATAAGGGTACCGTTGATGTTGGCGAGCACCTTGTGCTGATAATCCGTCCACTTGGTAAAGCGCGACAGGAAATTGTGCACGCGCTCGTTAAAAGTGTGATAGATATGCGGACCGTACTCGTGGATCAGGATTCCGGCCTCGTCAGTGCAGTCATAGGCATTGCCCGCAATGTGGCTACGGCGCTCCAAAACGGCAACACGATAGCCGATGGTCTCGGCAAGACGGCGGGCGCAAACGGCACCGGCATATCCAGCACCGACGACAATCATGTCGTACGCGCCGGCGTTAAAGCCTTCAGGCAGGCCTGAGGTAATCTGCATCGATACTCCTTGTCAAAAGCCACGGGCTCGTTAGCTGGGCTTTTCTCGAACATTCTTCGAGACATATTTATCAGAGCGATTATAGCGCTAATGCGTCCTATAATGAGCTTGCCACACAAGGAAAGCTCAAGCACCGCGGCGTACATAATTGAAAGGTAAACCCGCTAGCAGCGGGTTTATTCGTGAACAGCCGGGTGCCTGGAGCTTAGCGAAACGCTTGTAAGGAGTAACATGAGCGATTTCCTAAACCGTATGAAGTCTGCCGCCAAGGCCGACCTTAAGACGATCGTCCTGCCCGAGGGCGAGGATCCGCGCACTATCGTCGCGGCCACCAAAATCATCGAGGAGGGCCTGGCAAAGATCGTCATCCTGGGCAACCCCGACGAGATCAACGTTCCCGGCGCTACCGTCATCGACCCGCGCAATGCCGAGAAGCACGAGGAGTACGCACAGAAGTTTGCCGAGCTCCGCGCCAAGAAGGGCGTTACCATCGAGCAGGCTCGTGCCCAGGTGATGGACGCCACCTACTTTGGCACCATGATGGTCAAGATGGGCGATGCCGACGGTCTGGTCTCCGGCGCCTGCCACTCCACCGCCGACACCCTGCGCCCCGCGCTTCAGATCCTCAAGACCGCCCCGGGCACCAAGCTGGTCTCGGCCTTCTTCGTGATGTGCACCGACACCCCGCAGTTCGGCACCGACGGCACGCTGATCTTCGCCGACTGCGGCCTCAACATCAACCCGTCCTCCGACGAGCTCTCCGAGATCGCCATCGCCTCCGCCCACTCCTGGTCCACCTTCATGGGCAACGTTGAGCCGCACGTGGCCATGCTCTCCTACTCCACCATGGGCTCCGCTGGCGGCGAGGTCGCCAAGAAGGTCCAGGAAGCCGTGAAGTTCTGCAAGGAGAAGGCTCCCGAACTCGCCATCGATGGCGACCTGCAGCTCGACGCCGCTATCGTCCCCACCGTCGCCCAGCTCAAGGCTCCCGGCTCCTCTGTCGCCGGCAAGGCCAACGTGCTCGTATTCCCCGACCTCGAGGCCGGCAACATCGGCTACAAGCTGGTCCAGCGCTTCGCTGGCGCCGACGCTTACGGCCCCATCCTGCAGGGCATCGCCAAGCCGGTTAACGACCTTTCGCGCGGCTGCTCTGCCGACGACATCGTGGGTGTCGTAGCCATCACCGCCGTCCAGGCTCAGATGGCTGAGTAGCAGACATATCCCCTCGGGACTGGAATTTCCGCCTACTAGTAAAAAGGCCTCCGGAGCTGTTGCTCTGGAGGCCTTTCGTTTAAATGCAAACGGGTACGTTAGTTGTTCTTGGTCAGGCGCTCGACGTCGTGGGCGATCATGTATTCCTCGTCGGTGGGGATGACCATGACCGTGACGGCGGAACCGGCGGCACTGATGACCTGCGGGCCGTTGCCCACGGCCTCGCGGTTCTTGTTGTTGTCGATGCGCACGCCCAGCCACTCAAAGCAGTCGCAGAAGGCCTTGCGGATCGACCAGTCGTTCTCGCCGATGCCGGCGGTAAAGGTAATGGTGTCCACGCCCGCCATGGAAGCGATCATGGAACCGGCCTGCTGCATGGCCTTATAGGCGAACATATCGAAGGCGAGCAGGCAGCGCTCGTCGCCCTCGGAGGCGCGCGTGCGGATGTCGCGGGCGTCGTTGGAGATGCCCGAGATGGCAAGCAGACCAGACTGCTTGTTCATCATGTCATCGACTTCCTGGTAGCTGTAGCCGCCCTCGCGCTGCAGGTAGCACACGGTGGCCGGGTCGATGGAACCACAACGGGTGCCCATCATCAGGCCATCGAGCGGCGTGAGACCCATCGTGGTGTCGCGGCACACGCCGTCCTCGATAGCAGCGAGCGAAGCACCGTTGCCCAGATGGCACGAAAGCAGGCGGTGGCAGCGCGAACCCAGGATCTCCTTGGCCATCATCCACTCATAGCGGTGGCTCGTGCCGTGGGCGCCATACTTGCGCACGTGGTACTTGTCGCAAACGTCCTTGGGCAGCGCGTAGGTGTAGGCAACCTCGGGCATGGTCATGTGGAACGAGGTGTCGAAGACCGCCACGTTGGGCAGCTCCGGATACTTCTCACGGCAATACTCAATCGCTGCGGCCTCGCCGTAGTTGTGCAGCGGAGCAAGCGGTGCCACCTCAAGAATCTTGGCCATAACCTCGTCGTCGACAACCGCGGAATCATCGAAGTGCCAGCCGCCCTGAACGATACGATGCCCAATGCCATCAATCGTAAAGTCGGTCTTCTCGAGCTCCTCGAGCACGCGAGCGATAGCAGAGCGATGATCGGGGAAAGGGACCTCCTCGGTCTGCTTAGCGCCACCGTTCTCGGAGTGGCCAAAGATGCCCATGTCCGATCCGATACGCTCGCAGTTGCCCTTGGCGAAAACCTTGCGGGTATCGGTATCCAAAAGCTGATATTTAAGGCTTGAGCTGCCGGCGTTGACAACAAGTACGTTCATGAGACTCCTTCGCAGTGCAATACGGTCGACGCAGGCCCCTTAAGGCGGCCGCATTTTAATAAGAAGTTATCATATCTTGATAAATAGATATCAGCATATCGCCCAACGAGCGCAAAAGAGGGGCCGAACGGCGCTCGGTCGTCCAGTCCCTCCCCTCTTGCAATTACTTGCCGTTGACGATGCGCTCGACGTCGGAAGCGATCATGAACTCCTCGTCCGTAGGGATGACGAAAATCTTGACCTTGGAATCCTTGGCGGACAGGCACCAAGCGCCGTCGCCACGCAGGGCATTACGGGCGTGATCCATCTTGACGCCCATAAAGGCCAGACGATCGGCCACGCCAGCGCGAACGGCCGGAGCGTGCTCGCCGATGCCGGCGGTAAAGACCAGGGTGTCCATGCCGCACATGGAGGTGGCCATCTCGGCGGCCTTAGCGGCAATCTTGTAGACGAACATATCGAAGGCGAGCTGAGCCTCGGGGTCACCAGCAGCGGCGAGCTCCTCAACGTTGCGGCAGTCGTTGGTCTTGCCACCGGTCACAGCCAAAAGGCCAGACTTCTTGTTCATCATCTCGTCGACCTCGTCGAAGGTGTAGCCACCCTCGCGCTGCAGGTAGCACACGGTAGCCGGGTCGATGGAGCCGCAGCGGGTGCCCATCATGACGCCGTCGAGCGGCGTCAAGCCCATGGTGGTGTCCATGCACTTGCCGTCCTCGATGGCGCACAGGGAAGCGCCGGAGCCGATATGGCACACGACGACCTTGCGGGCCTCGCCGTTGGTCATCTCGGCGACCTTCTTGGAGATGTAGCGATAGCTGGTGCCGTGGGCGCCGTACTTACGGATGTGCAGCTTGTCGCAAACATCCTTGGGAAGGGCGTAGGTCTTGGCGACCTCGGGCATGTTGAAGTGGAAAGCGGTGTCGTAGACCGTGACGTTGGGCAGATCGGGATACTGCTCCAGGCAGTACTCGATAACGTTGGCCTCGGGGTTGTTGTGCAGCGGCGCCAGCGGGGCGACCTCGCGAATCTTGGCGAGGACGTCCTCGTCGACGAGGGAGGAATCACCAAAGTACCAACCGCCCTGAACGATACGGTGGCCGATGCCCTCGATCTTGACGCCGTTGGCCTCAAGGTCCTTCAGGACGACCTCGATGGCGACCTTGTGGTCGGGGAACTCGATGTTCTCGGTCACCTTCTTGGAGCCATTGGCAGCATGGGTGAAGGTACCACCGGTAAAGCAGACGCGCTCGCAGGAGCCCTTTGCGGACACCTTATGGGACTTGGTGTCGATGACCTGATACTTAAGGGTCGAAGATCCCGCGTTGACGACCAGAACGTTCATGTGTCTCCCTACTAACAGGCGGTGTGGCGCCGCCAGGTTACATACGCTTCAATAATAAACCCAAACGCCCTCGCGCTCGGGTTTATTGCGTTGATATATAAGTTATCGGTGCCTAAATACTCATGGCCTTTGACTTGTAAGACGAAATAGCGCGGGGATATACACCAGGGAAGAAATCCCGAGCGCAACAAGCAATACGACTCGAATGCCCGCGATGCTGCTCAACGCAGCATTGAACAGATAGAAAAGGATGGCACCCACCGCCACCATCTGGCTTTGGACCGAAATCAGTGAACAGCGCATCGAAGAATCGACAGCATTTTGAAAAATTAAGTATTTAATTGGAGCAAATAACGAGTACGCGACCGTCTGCAGTACATAGAACACGGGCAGCAAATAGACCGGAGTAAAGGGAATCAAAAACAGAGCAGCCAGGGAAAGGCGCACGATGCCGCAAATACGCGCAAAACGGCCCTTGTCGACATGAGCAATCACACTGGGCACAATAAGCCCCATGGAGGCCGAGGCAAGAAGCTGGACCGCAATGATCACACCCGAAGCGACGGCATTCATTCCGCGACCCGCAAGCAACAGTGAGAAAAAGTCTTCCAGGGCGACAAAAGCAAATGCCTGAGAGCAGTCCATGATGAACGCTGAACGAAGAATGCCGTTACGCGCAATAGCGGCACCGATCATCTTCGGGCTAATTCCACGCTTAGGTGTCGCTGTAGTGTCCCCTCTTCGCATCTCAGGAATGCAGACAACGACAACCAACGTCAACACCATTGCGATGATATCTGCCAAAAGACCAATGAGATACGCGCCAGCGGACGAAATGAAACCGCCCACACAAGCGGAGAGGGCATAAGAGGCATAGAAAACAAATCGCTCAACGACATTAAGCCTTACGAGCTGGTCCAGAGAGACGCTGTCAATGTAAATCGCTTCCATGGACCCGCTCATACATGCAGCGGCAAAACCTTTGAGAGCAAACGCGCCGATTAAAAGCAGAGGAGAACGGACGAGAAGCAGGGCGGCGTAGTATCCAAGCATCCCCACGACGCCAACGAGACCACTTGTCTTTAGTCCAAACCTATCGGCAATATAGCCAGTGGGAACTTCAAGGATGAACTTGCTCACTTGATATGCAATCATCATGCTAGAAATCGCCACCATCGAGAATCCGACGAATTCAAGGTAAACCGTCAGAAAATACAAAATGGTGCTGAAGTTCGACAGAAAAACAAACGTCATATAAAGCAAAACCGTACGGTTTTTCATGCTCCGCCCTCCAAGAGTCAACAATCTAAATCGGAATCTTGGAAAAGCATGAGGGCAAAGCCGTCAGTCATGTGTTACAAGGCGTCAACATTCACTTGACGACACGAGGCCAAATGGCCTCACGAAGCAAGATGACGCAATAGGTGAAGAAATACCGTCTGGTGTCGATCGGTCCAGGCATTTTGTCGATAGCAAAAGTAGATGGGCAAGGCTACGTCATGCGAACCTTCAATAGAGTACTCGCTCACTTCCGACCCATCTGATGCGAGAGAAGAGCCAGAAAAACCCAATATCAATCCCCCGGCTTGAAGAAACTCAGCCTGCGCTCTGTTTCCGTATTCGACGTCGCGGAAGCGGAAATTAACCAGCTGAGCTTCGGGGCATTGATTGATCGCATTGAGACAGGGCGACAAATTAATGGGAACAGCTAACCTGCCGCCCAGTAACTCACGAACGGTCATAGCACCCACAGATTGATGACCCGCTGGGCACGAAAGAACCTTGAGCTCCTTTTCACCCAAGTATTTCGAAGAAAGGACACTGTCCCTTGGTTCCTCAAATGAGATGGCCGCATCCGAAATGCCAAGCACAAGTGATTCAAAGCATGTAGCCGTTGGCTGATGCCACACATCAAGGTGAATCTGAGGGTGCGAGCTTTCAAACGAGTCGTACCAGTTTTCGGAAAAAAGACGCCCCCGCCCGTGAAGACAGGGGACGTAAAGACGAAAGTGGCCGTCGGGCGAAACGCCACCGTTCCCCGATTGGGTGTACTTTTTGAGATCGTCGACTTGTGCCAGGATCACGCGTGCACGACGCGCAAATTCTCTGCCCGCCGGAGACAAAACAGCCTCCCCCGCCGATCGATTGAGCAAAACGATCTGATACTCAGACTCCAGTTTCTTAATTGCCGACGAGACAGCCTGTGGGCTCACGTGAACGGCGCGAGCCGCTTTGCGCACGCCGCCGTAGTTCGCTACCGCTTGAAGGTATTCGAGTTGAGAAAACTGCATAGGTTACTCCAAAGGCAGCCAAGGCGACGGGCCGTGCGTCCTCAGATGAGGTTCTCGCCCAGGTTCTTGCCGCCGAGGACGTGCATGTGGAAGTGCATGACGGTCTGACCGGCGTTGACGCCCTTGTTGGAGATGACGCGGAAACCGTCCTCCAGACCCTTGGCCTTGGCGACCTCCTGGATGGCGTGGGCCATGGCGCCCATGGTCTCGGCGGGCACGTTATCGGCGATGTCACTGTAGTGCTTCTTGGGGATCACGAGCGTGTGGACCGGCGCCTGGGGATTGAGGTCGTCGAACGCGATGACCTGGTCATCCTCGTAGACGACGGTCGAGGGGATCTCGTGGTTGGCAATTTTGCAGAAGATGCAATCACACATGGTTGGTTCCTTTCTCACAGACCAAGGTAATTATATTTGGTCGGGATGGTTAGAACGAAAGGTTGTCGTCGGTGTTGGCGGCTTCGCCGTCGGCGAGCACGTCGTTGCCGTCGACGTCCTTCAGGAGCACCGAGACCTTCTGCTCGGCATCGGACAAGCGGGTACGCAGGCTCTTGAGGAGCTCGACGCCGCGGGTATAGCTCTCAAGCGACTCCTCGAGCTCCATATCACCCGACTCCAAGCTGCGGATGATGAGCTCCAACTCCTGTGAAGCCTGCTTGTACGTAAGCTGCTCGACCGGGGTCTTCTCTGCCATATCTGTTTCCTTTCCTAAAGGTTTATCGCTATGAAACGCGGCCTACTCGACCGTATCGACCGTTGCCGCCACGTTGCCGTCTGCCATGCGCACGCGAATGGCGTCACCGGGCTTAAAGGTCTTGGCGCTCGTGGCCACCCCATCATCGCTGTACGCGATGGAATAACCACGGGCAAGCACCTTGAGCGGCGACAGGGCATCGAGCGAGGCTGCCGCACGGCCCAGGTCGGATGCTGGCTTGTTGAGCATCGTGCGCCCCTGATGCTCCAGGCGGGAGCTTGCGAGCGTGAGCGCATGGCGCTTGCCATCGAGTCCTGAGGTGCTTGCGATCAAGCGCTCGGGCAGACGCTCAAAGTTGGAGCGGAATGCCCCAACCGAACGCGTTATGGCGCCGGACAAACGATCGGCCGTCAGGGCAAGCTCAGACTCGCGACGCTCAACCATAAACGTTGGGTCGTTGAGGCACGGGCGGCACGCAGCCGCATCGAGCGCATCGCCCAAGCGAGCCGTATAGGTATCCCAGGCACGGCGACCGCGCTGATCGAGCATCTCCAGGTCGACCTGGGCCGACCCAATCATCGATGCCATCGCAGCACCCAGACGTTGATAGCGCGCCTCGAGCACATCGGCCAACTCCGTCATAGCCGGCGCCACCGATTCGGCCGCCGCCGTAGGCGTGGAGGCGCGACGGTCGCTCACCATGTCGCAAATCGAGGTATCGGGCTCATGGCCAATGCCGGTCACCACGGGCACGGGACAAGCCGCCACCGCGCGAGCAAGCTCCTCGTCATTAAAGGTCATGAGGTCCTCAAAGGAGCCGCCGCCGCGCACCAACAAAATACAGTCGGGCGCCGGCGTAATGGAAGCGGCGCGGCGCAGGCCCTCAATGAGCTCTGTCGGCGCACCCTCGCCTTGTACCTTGGCACCCACGCAGACGAGCTCGACGAGCGGGTTGCGACGACGCAATGTGCGCTTGACGTCGTCGATTACGGCACCCGAAAGCGAGGTGACGACCGCCACGCGGGAGCAGAACACCGGGATGCGGCGCTTGCGCGCTTCGTCCATCAGACCCTCACGGCGTAGCTTTTCGGCCAGTTGCGCCACTTGTTGACGCAGCAGACCCTCCCCCGCCAGCGAAAACGAGCGAGCGACAAAGCTCATGCGGCCCGTAGCCTTATAGAGATTGAAGCTGCCCTTAAAGCTCACCTGCATACCGTCGCGCAGATCGAACGTGCGCTTGAGATAGGCACCCTTCCAAATGATGCAGTCAACGGCGGCCGAATCGTCCTTGATCTGGAAATAGCAGTGGCCGCTTCGGGCGTTAGGACCACGAAAACCCGTGACCTCGCCCAAGACGCTCAGCTGCGGAATGGCATCGAGCGCACCGGCGGCGATCTCCACCGCCTGGCTCACGCTGAGCTCCTTGCGCTCTTGCTCGTCCGAACCGTCGAACTCGGCGGAAACGGCATTACCGGTTAGGTTCCAGCCTGCCACGCAGCCTCCTTTCGTTATCGAGCACAGAGGCTCCGGCCCCGTGCGAAATTAAGTCCAACACATAGTACAGCGCCGCGAGGACACGAATCCCCGCGGCGCCTGCCTGTCCCATTTGTTATCGGTTGGAGTTTCTGTTGTAGCGAGCCATAAGGTAGAGCAACTGAATGATCGAAGTGAGCGCTGCAGCCACATAGGTAAGCGCGGCTGCCGTCAGTACCTTCTTGGCGCCGTTGACCTGCTTGGAGCTCATGCCCGACTGCTCGATGTACGCCACAGCACGTCGGCTGGCGTCAATCTCGACAGGCAACGTAACGAGTTGGAACAGCACACTAAACGAGAAGAAGATCAACGCGAGGGTCGTGAGCCCGGCAATGTTCATAAACAGGCCCAAGAGTAACACGATGGTCCAGGTGTTCTGGGTAAAGTTGACGACCGGCACGAGGGCGGTACGCACTTTCATCATGGCATAGCCGCTTTGACGCTGGGCGGCATGGCCCGCCTCGTGGCAGGCGACGGTAACGCTTGCGACCGAACCGCCCGAACGGTTGGCATCCGACAGATACAGGTTGTTGTCCTGCGGGTTGTAATGGTCGGTGAGCTCGCCAGCGACACCCTTGATACCCACGGCGCTACAACCGTTGGCATCGAGCATGCGGCGAGCGACTGTGGCACCCGTATCGCCGTCCGAGCGAACCTTGGACCACGTCTTGTACGTCGAGTTGATATAGCTCTGTGCGGCAAGGCCAAGCACCGTGCAGACAAGAACAACCAGCAGGTACAGCGGGTCGATGCCAAAGCCGTATCCATAGTAATAAGGCATGCGAATTCCTCCGAGTCGAGTTACACGTTGGAGGCATTTTACCCACTCAACCGGCTAGGCTTCCCTACAGGAGCTCGATTTTGCCGTCCTTCACCGTCAACCCCATATTGCCGGAAAGCAGATCGTCCAGACGCGAGCCCACAAGCTCAAAGCGCCAACCTTCGCGCAGGCGGCTCTGCTCGGGATGCTCAATGTAGTCGGCCAGGTCATCGCGCGAGGCAATGACCGAAGTCGCCACGCCCGAGCGCTCGGCAACCAGGCGGATGAGCGCGTACATCAGGTCCGTCACACTCTCCAACTCCGGCGAAATCTGACGGTGACCGCGCACCATGAGCGGCAGGCGATCGTGCGGGCAGCTCGCGCCGCGCTTGATGGCCATGAGCGCACCGTCCACGTCGCGCTCCCCCAACTGATCGGTACCGCGGATGCTACGGAACTCCTCAACGCGCACGGGATTGCGCTTAACGAGCGCAAGCAGCGTGTCGTCGGACATGACCCACTTGCGCGGGATGTTACGGCGCTCGGCGCGGTCCTCGCGCCAGGCGGCGAGCTCGCGCGCGATGCCCAACTGGTGACGGCTGCACGAATTGATGCGTTTGACCTTGCGGAACGCCTCGTGGCGATCGGCGCGATAGTGCGACTCGTCAGCCAGCGGGCGCAGCTCGTCGAGCACCCAGTCCACACGGCCCAGCTCGCGCAGGCGGCTCATCATCTCGGTATAGGCGACGATCAGGTACTTGACGTCATCGATCGCATACTCAATCTGCTTATCGGTCAGCGGGCGGCGCGACCAGTCGGTCAGTGACTCGGTCTTGGGCAGCGATACGCCGCAGAACGTCTGAACAAGCGCGCCATACGAAATCTGCTGGCGCTCGCCCAAAAAGGCGGCGGCGACCTGCGTATCGAAAATCGGTCGTGGCAGCACGCCCACGGTATGGAGCATGACCTCCATATCCTGCGAGCACGCGTGGAAGACCTTGGTCACGCTCTCGTCGGCCATAAGCTCGGCAAGCGGCGATAGGTCGTCGATTACCAGGGGATCGACCGCGACGCTCTCAGCAGGGGTGGCAATCTGAACCAAACATAGACGCGGATGGAACGTGCGCTCGCGCAAAAACTCGGTATCGACGGCAATCGCGTCGAACTCACGGGCGCGCTGGCAAAAGTCGAGTAGAGCCTGATGTGTGGAAATGTACATATCAACCCATCGAATAAGGTTAGGCCCGAAAAACACGGGTAGGATATCGGCATTGCCTTACAACTATACTCGGTTAGTCACAGAACGGGAACGTAAGTATGCGCTGCCTTATCATCCACAACCCGGCATCGGGCCCCAGCTCAGATGAAATCTTCGCATTCACGCACGCCCTTGCACAGGGCGGCGACGAGGTCGTGATGCGCTTTATCGGCGATGGCATGGAACCCGAGGACGCCGTGGCAGACGTGCGCGAGTTTGACCGCGTGGTCGTTTCGGGCGGCGACGGCACTGTCTCCAACGTGCTCGACCAGATGCGCGGATGCGGTGTCCCCACGCTCGTCTTCCCCTCCGGTACGGCCTGCCTGTTCTTCAACAACATCGGCAATGCCCCCGAGGCGGCGGCGCTCGCCAAGGCCTGCCGTGCCGGTCGCACGGTCAAAGTCGACATGGGCGAGCTCTTTTGGCTCGACGAGAACGGCAACGAGAAGCGCCACGGCTTCATCATCATCGCCGGCTCGGGCTTCGACGCCGAGATCATGATGAAGGCCGCCCCCACCAAAAACGACATCGGCGAGATCGCCTACTTCCTCTCTGCGCTCGCCACGCCCAACCCTACGGTAGCGCACTTTACGATTGAGCATGACGGCATTGTCGAGGAGCTCGACGGCATCTGCTGCATGGCCGGCAACACCTCGGTCATCCAAAACGACATCAACCTGTTCCCCGACTGCCGCATGAACGATGGCATGGTCGACATTGCGGTCATCGAACCCGTGCGCACCGTGCAGCTGCTGCCTACCGTGATCACCGCTGCGCTTGACCCCGCCGGCAAGGTACTCGGGCGCCCGCAGTTCAAGATCATCCAGACCAAGGAAGCCAAGATCACCTGCACCCCGTCGCTGGGCATGCAGTTCGATGGCGAAATTATCTCCAGCAATTCGGGCGTCTTTGGAGCCCGCGCGCTTCCACAATGCCTCGACCTCATCGTCGACGAATTCTCCCCGCTCGGAAAATAGGAGGACTCTATGAACGACAATCCCCTGCTCGGCTTTATCATCATCGTTTTGGCCATGCTCGTCGGCTATGCGATCAACGTGATCCACCGCCGGAAGAAGTAATTCCACATTGGTATGATATTCATCAAATTATCGTCTCCCCTGCTGTTTATGCATTTGCCAAACAGCAGGGGATTTTCATTTCAGGCATTCCCAGCTACTTTATTCGGCTACAGTAATTACAGGGCGTCTTTATTAAAGTAAAGCTACAAACTGAGTACAATTAACCGCTCGTCGCATATTTCATCACGCTTATCGAGTAAGTGTCTTTCATAGATGAATATTGTTTCCAGTTCGTTACGCTAATGGGGTGTCTTTATTGGCTGAAGCCCTCTGGCGACAGAGGGCTTTCGCACGCTGGGAGGGAAAATGAGGAAAACTCACCCCGTCAACGCGCTCAAGAAGCTAGGTATAGGCCTCGCCTTTGGAGCTGCAACCATCATGTCCATGCCGACGTCTGCGCTCGCCTGCACGCAGATGTACATGGGCAAGAACCTTACGGCCGACGGTAACACGTACTATGGCCGCACCGAGGACATTGGCACTCGTTACCTCAAACACTATGGCATCGAGCCCTCTTATGGCCCTGGTCATACCTACAGCTCGGACGAGTCCGGATTCTCCTACACCTCGACCAAGACTACGTATCGTTACAGCTACGTGCGTGACCATCCTGCTGAGTGGGACGGACGCTGGGATGCCTACTCCGAGGCCGGCATCAATGAGAAGGGCGTCTCCTGCTCCGCAACACTGAGCACCTCCTACAACGACGATGCCAAGACAGCGGATCCCACGACCAAGCATGCCCACAAAGCAAATCCCGAGGTCAAAAATACCGGCATCGGCGAGTACAGCTACGCGGGCGTCATCTTGGGCGAGAGCGCAACGGCCCGCGAGG
Organism: uncultured Collinsella sp.; assembly: GCA_900549355.1. Taxonomy (GTDB): domain Bacteria; phylum Actinomycetota; class Coriobacteriia; order Coriobacteriales; family Coriobacteriaceae; genus Collinsella. The sequence continues at coordinate 14,640 of UROA01000024.1, forward strand.
GCGTCGAGCTTATCGGCAGTCTGATTGACGAGCAGGGCGTCTGCTCCAACGACCAGATTGTCATCGCCGACAACACCGAGACTTGGCTGTTCGCCGCGCTTTCCGGCCACCAGTGGATCGCTATGAAGCTGACCGACGACGTCGCTTCGGTCAACCCCAACATTAGTAACCTCAATTTCCAGGTCAATCTTGACGATCCTGAGAACTGCCTCCACTCTGAGGGGATCAAGACTATGCCCGAAGAGAAGGGCTTCGCCAAGTACTTTGAAGACGGACAGTTCGATGTTGCCCAGACCTACGGTGCATCTATCAACAATACGGGCATGGGCTCTTGGGCGCGTTATATCCAGGGCCGCGACTACTTTATGGCTCCGCTGACCGAGGGCACCGACTACGAGATCGTCAAGGACAAGGACAAGAATGACGTCACGCTCGGTGCCATGGTTCATGAGATGCAGCCGCTGTTCTTCCAGCCCAGCAAGTCCGACTGGAACACGTTTGAGCTGATTCGCGCCTTCGGCAACCGCGGTGAAAAAGTCCCCGGCCTTAATGCCAATACTGACGGTGTCAGCAGCATCGGTTCCGACCGCAACGCCGAGGCCAACCTCTTCCAGATTCGAAAGGGCTATGACCCCGAGGTTGCAACCATCCAGTGGGAGATGCTCTCCTGCGCCGAGTTCTCCGTCGCTATCCCGCTATACTCCGCTCTGATGACCGAAGTCAGCCCCTACTTCAGCGACCAGACCGTTGATTATGGTCACTGCAGCGAGACGGACATCGTGAACAACGAGGAGCCCGAGAACTCCATTAACTACGTCCTGATGGACATCAACTCGCTTTGCTTCGCGAACCGCGCACAATTCGCCACCAGCGTCCACACCTACCTCGATGCGCTCCAGAACGAGCTCATCGAGCAGAACAAGGAAGTCGACACCGCCATGCTGGCCAAGACGACCACCGAGGGCCGCACTGCCCTGGCCAACAAGGCCGGCAAGGCTGCTACCGAGAACACCTACAAGAAGTGCAAGGCCTTGCTCCAGGAGATGCGCGCCTATCTGAAGGCTGAGAACTTCGACCAGCCCTTCACCCCGAGCGACCTGAACACCGAGACCAACGGCCTCAAGGTGTCCATCACCTACGCCAAGGACGCTCTTGCCACCGATCCGGTCACCCCGGATCAGCCTGGCACTCCCGAGCAGCCTGGTACTCCTGAGCAACCCGGTACCCCCGAGCAGCCCGCTAAGCCCGAGCAGCCCACCACCAAGCCCGAGAAGCCTGGCAAGTCGGACACCACGACCACGGTAACCACCAACAAGACGAACACCAAGGGCGGCCTGCCCACCACCGGTGATCGTTTTGATGGCCGCGTGGTGGCTGCATTCGCCATCGCTGGCGTTGCCGTCATCTCCGCGGGCGGTTACTTCCTCTACCGTCGCAATAAGGAGTAACGTCTTAGCTGAGCGGGCAAGGCAGCAATGGCAGCCTCGCCCGCTCAGCCCGCTCTTTTGACCGACGGGAAACCCGCCTGAAATCTTTTCAAAAAAGATTTCCCCGCACACACTTCGCTGTGCTATAGTGCAGCGCAACAGCAACTAGGTGCGACCGCGCCACGGCATCACGAAAGGAGCCACCAACATGAAGAACACGATGAAGTCTCTCAACAACTGGTGGTGGCGTGATGCGAATACGATCGGTCGACAGTGAGTCCCTCACGCCTGTTTTTGCGCTCTAGGTGATTGGAAGGCCTCCGGTTTCGACCGGGGGCCTTTTTCTATCTCGAGCCCGATCGCATTCGCATCACGCGCCTCCGCTTTTCTCTTGCACTCCCATTCCGAAAGGATTTTCACCATGTCTCAGAACACCACCGCCGCCCAGCCCCGCACCGTCCAGACCGCCGACCGCGGCAAACTCGATGTCCGCGCCCTCGTCCTGCTC
>UROA01000025.1 GCA_900549355.1 uncultured Collinsella sp.
AGTGCTTTCCGGCTCGTGCGGAACTTGTATCAAACTAAAGGCCAAGGGGCCTCTGCTATAAGAATCGATTGTCAGGCTGCCTGAATTTGAAGATCTTAGACACGCGGTACACAGGGGCCTGGGCTGAAAAGGCTTGGTTGGTAGGTTGCCCAGTGGGGCTTGGTTATGTTTGTCGCGAGTTCCGCACGAGCCGAAGAGCACTTAATGTGTTCTTCGTGCGAGCCAGGACTGTAGAGCAGCAAACATAACCAAGCCCCACCGGGCAACCGGTCAGGTTAGGCTACTTCGCGGCGCCGGGGATGCCGTGGGAGGTTTTGGCGGTTTTGGCTCCGTTTACGATGGCGGTCTGTAGGGCCCTTACGGCGAGCATGCCCAGCAGGTCTAGGGGAACGGCGGCGCTTGCCTGGGCGCCCAGTTTGCCGCTGGCGAGGGTGTAGATGGTGTCGCCGTCGTTGGTGGTGTGTGTGGGGCGGATGGCGTGTGCGTAGGCGTCTGCGGCCATCTGGGAGACCTTGGTGGCTTGTGCCTTAGTGAGTTCCACGTTGGTGACGATGCAGCTGATGGTGGTGTTGGTGCGGTCAAGCGGCATCTGCATGGATCCGGCGGCGGCAAAGGCTGCGAGTTCCATGTCGACGATCTGGTCGCTATCGCCTGCGGCGCGCATGCCGGCGACCCACTCGCCGGTGAAGGGGTCGACAACGTTGCCGCAGGCGTTGACCGAGACCACGGCGCCCACCTTGATGGGGCCGAGTGCCACGGCGGCAGCTCCAAGGCCGGCCTTCATGCAGGGGGCAGGCCCCCTCGGCCTTTGGCAGGCCCCATGAGCTTACCCACGGTAGCGCCCGTGCCGGCGCCTACGTTGCCCTGTTCGAGCTTGGTGGGGGTGTGGTCGAGTGCTTCGCGCACGGCGGCGATGCCGGCCTCAATGTCGGGGCGCACGGTGGGGTTACCAAAGGCGAGGTCGAAGATACAGCTGGAGCACACGATAGGCACCTGCGTGGGGCCGACGGGAAGGCCGATGCCGCGGCTCTCAAGCTCGCGAGCGACGCCGCTTGCAGCCTCGAGGCCAAAGGCCGATCCACCCGAAAGGCAGACGGCGTGGACCTTGTCGACGGTGTTCTCGGGTCGCAGCAGGTCGGTTTCGCGCGATGCTGGAGCACCGCCGCGAACGTCAACGCCGCCGGTGGCGCCCTCGGGTGCCACGATTACGGTGCAACCGGTGCCGGCCTCCTCGTCCGTATAGTTGCCATAGCAAAAGCCATCGACATCGCAGACGTCAATGGCCTCGAGCAGTGTATCCATGTTTAACTCCTATCGGTTTTCCGCCGCGCCTTGTGCCCGGTCGGGATCCGTACGGTACGCCAAAATTGTAGGCGCCGGGGGATACCCAGCGCCAGATGCAATTACGAGAGTTTTTGAATCGCGCGCGCGACGCGGGCGATGGGTAGGCCCACCACGTTATAGAAGTCGCCCGAAATATCGTGCACGAGCATGCGTCCTCCTGTGCCCTGAATGCCGTAGGCGCCGGCCTTGTCCATGGGCTCACCCGAGGCGACGTAGTGCTCGATCTGCTCGTCGGTGAGCTCGTAGAACGTCACGTCGGTCACATCGACAAAGGACAGGCTTTCGGCGGCATGCGGGGCGGCCGTATCGCCTGCCTTAACGATGCAGACGCCGGTTGCGACCTGGTGCGTGCGGCCCGAAAGCTCACGGAGCATAGTGCGCGCCTCGTCCTCGGTTGCCGGCTTGCCCAGAATCTTGCCGTCAAAGGTGACGATGGTGTCGGCCGCGACCGTCAGCTCATTGGGCTCGGCATACTCGGCAGCAACGGCAGCCGCCTTGGCGCGTGCCAAGCGCTCGACAAGCGTGAGCGGGGCCTCGCCATCAAAGGGCGTTTCGTCGATATCCGCGGGAATCACGCGAATGTTGTAGCCTGCCTCGCGCATCAGCTCTATGCGTCGCGGCGATTGCGAAGCCAAAATCATAGTTGGATACCCTCGGCGACCTTCTCGACGGCCTTGTCGCCGGCGAGCGTGCGCAGCAGCTCCAATGCAAAGGGGAGGGACTGTGCCATGCCGCTGGCAGTGATGATGTTGCCGTCTTGCGTGACCTTCTCGCCGGTATAGGCGCCTTCGGGGAAGCTTTTCTCAAAGCCAGGGAAGCACGTGGCATGGCGCCCCTCGAGCAGGTCGAGCTCGCCCAGGATAAACGGGGCGGCGCAGATGGCGGCGACGTGCTTGGTTGCGGCGAACTCGCAGACCACGTCGCAGACGCGCTGATCTGCGCGCAGGTTGGTGGCACCGGGCAGGCCGCCGGGCAGCACGACGCAGTCGTACTCGTCAAAGTTGATCTCATCAAAGAGCGCATCGCAGGTCACGGGGATCTGCAGCGAGCTTACGACCTCGCGCGTGGGCATGATCGAGACGAGCGTGGCACGCACGCCGCCGCGACGCATGACATCGACCATGGTCAAGCATTCAATAGTTTCAAAGCCATCGGCGGCGAGAACGGCAGCGCTGGGCATGAGGGTTCCTTTCATAGGCGGCATACAATTAGCCGTCTTATACCCCGAAGACCTCCGCTTGCCACGCTCGATTTCCCAATGATTTTTCTGAGCAACGATTAAGTGGCTAGTTGCGCTTGAGGTGGACGATGGTTTCGCAGTGGAAGGTTTGTGGGAACAGGTCGACTGGCGTGATCTTTACGGGGGAGAAGGTGCCTTCCTCGACAAAGCGCTTGAGGTCGCGCGCCAGGGTGGCCGGATCGCAGCTCACGTAGGCGACATCGCGAGCGCTCGTGCTGGCGATAAGGTCGATGGCTTCGGGGGCGAGGCCCGCACGCGGCGGGTCGACCACCAAGACGTCGGCATCCTGGTCGGGGAACTCGCGCACCGCGTCTCCGCCAATGACGTCGACGTTATCAAGCTTGTTGATCTCCAGGTTACGGCGCAGGTCGCGCACGGCGGGGCCGTAGGCCTCGACGGCGGCGACAAAGTCGCAGCGGCGGGCGAGCGGCAGGGTAAAGGTGCCGGCACCGCAGTACAGGTCCACGGCAAGCTCGTCTTCCTGCGGATCGAGCGCTTCCATGACAAGCTCGATCAAAATCTCGGCACCCTTGGTGTTGACCTGGAAAAAAGACGGGGCAGACAAGCGCATCTGACCCTCGGCGATATTCTCGGTCCATGAGCCCTCTCCGGTGAGCATTTCGACCTTGGAAACACGGCGGGCCTTCTTTTCGCCCTTGCTCATCACGCGTACGACACTTGTGGGGTGCGCGGCGTCTGCCAACACGCGCGAGACTTGCGAGCGCGGGAAAGAGCCCGTAGGCGTCCAGAGCGCCACCTCGAGTGCCTTGGTGCGACGCGAGGCGCGAATGCCCACGCGCTCAAGGCCCAGGTCGTGGCTGCCGCTCAGATAATTGAGCGCGCCGACGACCGATTTGAGTGCCTTGGGGAAGCGTTTGTCGAACAACGGGCACGAATCGACGGTCACGATCTTGCGAGGATCGACACCGTGCATGCCAAGACGCACGCGGCCGTTGACGACGGTCGGCTCGAGTTCGATTTTATTGCGGTAGCCCCAATCATCCTTGGTGTGGCGGATGGGTTGCACCAGTTCATCGACTTGATCGGGGCTGAACTTGCCGATACGCTCGAGCGTGGAGCGCAGATTTTGCTCCTTGGCGGCGAGCTGTGCCGTGCGTGAGAGATTGCCCCACGAGCAGCCGCCGCAGATGCCCACGAAGGGGCAGGGAGGCTGAATGCGATCGGGGCTTGGCTCCAGAATCTCGGTGGTGCGGGCACGCATGAACGACTTGCCGTCCTGTACGACCTCGGCCTCGACGGTGTCGCCTGCCACGGCGCCCTGCACAAAGACGGCCTTGCCGTTGTCGGCGTGCGCCAGCCCGTCGGCGCCGTAGGTCATCGATTCTATAGTGAGCTTCATATTCCTGCCTGTCATTCGCGTTGTTGTTCGCACCATGGTAGCAGGGAAAAGCGCCCCGCATCCGAGGCTTTCCTCAAATGCGGGGCGCTTCTACAAACTGCTTCTACAAACGACTATTTCGTCTTGCCGGTAATGAGCGTCTTAAGACCCAGGCCGATCAGACCCAGGCCCATGCGCACGCGACCGGGGCGATGGCGCTCGATGGCCTTGGTCTTGCCGGCAGGCTTATCGCGACGGGCGCTCGTCTCGGGTGCGGGCTTGGTGACCTGCGGCTCGGGCTGAGGTGCAGGTGCGGGCTCGGGCTCAATGACGGTCGCCTGGACCTCTTGGACCTTGGGTGCTACTGGCTGCGGCTCGGCCTCGGGGGCAGGTTCCGCCTCAATGACGGGCTCGGGCGCGGCCTCGGCGTTGCGATAGGCACGCTCCAGCAGGGCTTCCTGCGAGTTGAAGGGGTTCTCACCCTCTGCACGCTCCACGGGGACCCAGGTGCCGCCGCTCGTGAGGCTGCGGGCCTTCACGTTGTCGCGCAGCTGCATGCCCATGTACTCGTGCACTAGGGCGCGGCAGGGGGGGTCGAGCACGGGGAAGGCAATCTCCACGCGGTGCTCGGTGTTGCGCGTCATCATGTCTGCCGAGCTCAGGTAAATCATGTCCGAGTCCACGCCGAAAGCATAGACGCGCGCGTGCTCCAAAAAGCGTCCGACGATGGAGCGGACATGCACGTTCTCGGTCTTGCCCGGAACACCGGGCTTGAGGCACGAGATGCCGCGGATGATCATGTCTACGCGCACGCCGGCACAAGATGCCTCGGCGATCTTGTCGATAACCTCGCGGTCGGTCAGCGAGTTGAGCTTAAAGAACACGCGGGCGGGCTCGCCGGCAAGGGCGCGCTGGATCTCGCGGTCAAGCCCGCGCATGATGAGCGGTTTCAGTCCGACGGGCGCCACACCCAGGAAGCGGTAGTCGCCGCGCAGGTTGCCCAGCGACAGATTGCGGAAGAACAGGTTGGCGTCCTCGCCGATGCCGGGATGGGCTGTCATGAGCATAAAGTCGCTGTAGAGTTTGGCCGTCTTCTCGTTAAAGTTGCCGGTGCCCAAAAGCGTGAGGCGCGTTAGCGCCATGCCCTCGCGATAGGTGAGCTGGCAGATCTTTGAGTGGCATTTAAAGCCCTCGGAACCATAGATGACGGTGCAGCCTGCCTCTTCCAGACGCTCGGCCCACTCGATGTTGTTCTGCTCGTCAAAGCGCGCGCGGAGCTCCATGAGCACCGTGACCTCTTTGCCGTTCTCGGCGGCATCGATCAGCGACTCGCATAGGCGGCTCTGCTTGGCCACGCGGTAGAGCGTGATGCGCAACGAGATGCACTCGGGGTCGTAGGCTGCCTCGTGTACCAGATCCAGGAACGGATTCATGGCCTCGTAAGGGTAGAAGAGCAGCTTGTCGTGCTGCAGCACCTGCTCGCGGATGGAGCGGGTCATGTCGATGGTGGGGTTGGGCTGCGGCTTAAACGGCGTAAAGAGCAGCTCGTTGCGCAGGTGCTCGGGAATCTTGCCCTCAATGCCAAAGACGTAGCCCAGGTTGAGCGGGATATCGCAGGTAAAGACCGAGCGACGCGAAAGCTCGAGCGCCTTGCGGATAGTCTTGAGCGTCGCCTTCTCGAGCGACCCCGAGACCGCGAGCACTACCGGCTGCAGGCGCAGGCGCTTCTTGAGAATGCGCTTCATGTGCTGGCGGTAGTCCTCTTCCTCCTCGACGCCCTCGCCGTCCGGATCGATGTCGGCGTTGCGGGTGACGCGGATCAGCGCACGATCCAGCGGCTTATAGGAGCCAAAGCAGCTGTCCAGGCAGGCGAGGATGACGTCCTCGAGCAAGATGTAGGAGTAGGTGCCGGTGGGCGAGGGGATCTCGACCACGCGGTTCATCGAGGCGGGAATCTCGATAAGGCCCAGCAGGCTCTCCTCGTCGGTGGCGCCGTCCAGACCACAGGCCAGATAGAGCGCGCCATTGCGCAGGTTGGGGAAGGGGTGGCGAGGATCGATGACCAGCGGCGAGATGACCGGCGACACGTAGGCCTGGAAGTAGCGGGTTACAAAGGTGCGCTCCTCGGGCGTAAGTGAATCGATGCGGGCGCGGTGAACGCCCAAGGTGTCGAGCTTGCCCTCGATGCTCTTAAAGATGGACTCCCAACGGGTAAGGAGCCCGGGCATTTCGGCCATGACAGCATCGACCTGTTCGGAGGCGGTCATATTGCTCTTGTTGTCGACAGGTTGTTTTTTGAGCTCCGCCAGATCGGACAGGCCGCCCACGCGCACCATAAGGAACTCGTCGAGGTTGGACTCGAAAATCGACACGAACTTTAGACGCTCGAACAGCGGAACGGTCTCATCGAAGGCTTCGTCAAGCACGCGGTTGTCAAAGCGTAGCCAGCTGAGCTCTCGGTTTTGCGTGTACGAGAAGTCGCGCGGCGGTTTGCGCAGCTTTGCGGCGGCTTGCTTCTTTTCGATTTTGCTCGGCATATGCATCTGTCCGTTCAGTCCCCACAAGGGACGGTAGCCTAACACTAATCACTATTGTCTCAATTTAGTCGACCGCTGGCACGGACGTATCGCGTGAACGGTATCTTTACCTACTTCTTACGCTGACAAGTCATAGGACTGACGCCCTGCTCGTCTGCAAGTGGTCTATATCCTCACTCAACTGGTACGTAAGTGTGAATAAGAATGATAGATAGCTGAATATCATTGAATGCAGGCGGAAACGTAAACAAACATCATTTATATACATAAAACCGATTTAGCTATGCAATTCTGAATCAAAAGTTTAGAGATGCAATTGCAAATGGTTTTTAGGAAAAAAGAGCGTTTACCTTAGAAAAGTTACTTTAGAACGCCGAAGTACATCATGGGGGAATCACATGCGATATACCGTTCATCGCACTTTGTTGACCGTTCGGGGGCGAGGTGGAATTGCGGGTGGAATTTGGATATAACTAGAGCTGTCAGCAAGCAGCGTCCGCTATGGAAGGGCGCTGAGAGATTCGGCCGAAAGGCCCGAAAGAAAGGTAGGAGGCCATGACGAAAGGTCTGCACGTGCCTTCCGAGATCGGCAAGCTCAGGAAGGTCTGCCTGCACCGTCCCGGCGACGAGCTCCTCAACCTGCCGCCCGACGAGCTCGAGCGACTCCTGTTCGACGACGTCCCGTTCCTGGAGGTCGCGCAGCAGGAGCACGACACCTTCGCCCAGATCCTGAGGGACCAGGGCGTGGAGGTCCTCTATCTCGAGAACCTCGTCGCCGAGGTGTTCGACCAGGTCCCCGGCGCCCGCGCCGAGTTCACCGACCAGTACATCGCCGAGGCCGGCATCCGCGGCCAGCACATGCCGCAGATCGTCCGCGAGAAGCTGGACTCCATCGAGGACAACCTCGAGTTCGTCAAGAAGACCATGGCCGGCATGACCAAGTCCGAGATCGACATGCCCCTCACGGCGTCCACGACCCTCGACTCCCTGGTCAACTCCGAGTCCGAGTCCGACCTGATCATCGACCCGATGCCCAACCTCTACTTCACCCGCGACCCGTTCGCGGTCGTCGGCGAGGGCGTCAACCTCAACCGCATGTACTCGGTCACCCGCAACCGCGAGACCCTGTACGGCAAGTACGTCTTCAAGTACCACCCCGACTACAAGGACGTCTCGCTGTACTTCCGCCGCGACTGCCAGTTCCACACCGAGGGCGGCGACGTGCTGAACATCAACGAGAAGACCCTCGCCGTCGGCATCTCCCAGCGCACCCAGGCCGCCGCGATCGACGTCATGGCCCAGAACATCTTCTGGAACTCCGACTCCAAGGTCGAGCGCATCCTGGCCTTCGACATCCCGGTCTCGCGCGCCTTCATGCACCTCGACACGGTCTTCACCCAGATCGACGTCGATAAGTTCACGATCCACCCCGCCATCATGGGCACCCTGCGCGTCTACGAGCTGACCGCCGGCAAGAACCCGGGCGACGTGAACATCCGCCTGATCGAGGACACCCTCGAGCACGTCCTGGAGGACGCCACCGGCGTCGACCAGGTCAAGCTGATCCCCTGCGGCGGCGGCGACCCGATCGCGGCCTCCCGCGAGCAGTGGAACGACGGCTCCAACACCCTGTGCGTCGAGCCCGGCAAGATCTGCGTCTACGCCCGCAACACCGTCACCAACGACGTGCTGTACAAGGAGGGCCTGGACCTTCTCGTCGTGCCCTCCGCCGAGCTCTCCCGCGGCCGCGGCGGCCCGCGCTGCATGAGCATGCCCTTCTGGCGCGAGGACCTCTAGGGTCTTCTAGGACCCGTACAGGTCTTAATACATACATCTAGCTGCCATTAGATGTCTCCCATTGGGGCGGTGCGGGTTTTCGCACCGCCCCAATCTTGTATGAGGAACGTCAACACGGTTGGATGACTGCTTTTGTAAGGAGCTTGGCCATGGACATCAAGACGATTGGCGTTGAGGAATGGCTCAACGTTTGGGAGAAGAGTGCCACGTGGGACATCGCCCAGTCGACGATCTCGTCGCTCACCATGGGCGAGCTGCGCGCGCTCGATGAGCAGGACGGCGCCACGTTCTACGAGCGCCTGGACCGCGAGAAGATGAACTACGGCTGGATCGAGGGCTCGCCGGAGTTTAAGGCCGAGGTTGCCAAGCTGTATCGTCGGGAGGTCAATCCCGATCACATTCTGCAGACCAATGGCTGCACGGGCGCTAACCTCAACGCCATCATGGCTGTGGTCGAGCCCGGCGACCATGTTATCGCCGAGTGGCCCACCTACGCGCCACTCTACGAGATTCCGCGCACGCTGGGCGCCGAGGTCGAGTATTGGGAGCTTCGCGAGGAACTCGGCTGGAAGCCCGATATCGAGGAACTCAAGCGCTTGGTGCGTCCCAACACCAAGCTTATCTGCATAAACAACGCATCTAACCCCATCGGTACGGTGCTCGATGCCGATATGCTCGGCCAGATTGCCGAGATCGCCCGCTCGGTGGGCGCCTACGTGCTGTGCGACGAGGTATATCTGCCGCTCGAAAACACTGAGTCCTTTATGTCGATGGTCGACGTGTACGAGAGGGCCATTGTCACCAACTCGTTGTCGAAGACCTATTCGACACCTGCGGCCCGCGTGGGCTGGGTCCTGGCCGACAAAGAGGTGTCCAACCGCATCCGTACCTATCGCGATTACACCATGATCTGCGGCGGCGTGTTCAACGATGCTCTGGCGACCTATGTGCTTGAGCACAAGGATAAGATTCTCGAGCGCAATCGCAAGATCGTGTTTGGCAACCGCGATATCGCGCAGGCTTGGATCGATACGCAGCATCGCGTTTCCTGGACGGCCCCGCAGGGCGTGTCCACCTCGTTTATCCAGCTGGATATTCCCGAGGATGACGAGGAGTTCTGCAGGCGCCTGCTGTCCGAGAGGGGAGTGCTGCTGGTCCCCGGTAGCCGTTTTGAGCTTCCCTGCGGCGCACGCCTGGGCTACTGCGCGAGCGAGGACGTTCTGCGCGAGGGCCTGAGGCTTTTGGGCGAGGCGCTGGCGGAGCTCGATCGCTAGGATTCCGATGGTCTTCGGGGGCCTTATCCAAATTAGCCGAAGATAATCGAAAACGGACCCGTTTCCCTAGGGGAAGCGGGTCCGTTTTTCTATACCGAGAAGTCAAGTTGTTACAAATGGGGCCGTAAAGCGAGGCGGTATCCGCTGGGCCTTATACTGAGTTTCCGGTGAACGGTATCAAGCGTCTGGTAAACGGTAATTTATTTATCAGAAATGAATAGGACAAACTTTTTTCTGAATAAAAATGAAAATGGTTGAGACGCGGTGTGAACCGCTAATTCTATTCATAGCTTTATTGGAAATATGCAATTTGAGGATGGTTTAACAAAGTTTAGTTCCATTTGATTTTAGGATTAAAACGCGTTTAAGCACGTAAATACGCTTTATTAAGATGAAGTGTGCCATGCGTGAAGTATATGTGTATGCCGTTCACCCCCTATAAAAAACCGTTCGGGGGCAAGGTGGAAGTATGAGCTGATTTTGGATATAAATATGTCGTCAGCAATAACGCCTCACACGGAGGGGCGCTAACGAATCGGCCCTGACAAGGGCCCGAAAGAAAGGTAGGAGGCCATGACGAAAGGTCTGCACGTGCCTTCCGAGATCGGCAAGCTCAGGAAGGTCTGCCTGCACCGTCCCGGCGACGAGCTCCTCAACCTGCCGCCCGACGAGCTCGAGCGACTCCTGTTCGACGACGTCCCGTTCCTGGAGGTCGCGCAGCAGGAGCACGACACCTTCGCCCAGATCCTGAGGGACCAGGGCGTGGAGGTCCTCTATCTCGAGAACCTCGTCGCCGAGGTGTTCGACCAGGTCCCCGGCGCCCGCGCCGAGTTCACCGACCAGTACATCGCCGAGGCCGGCATCCGCGGCCAGCACATGCCGCAGATCGTCCGCGAGAAGCTGGACTCCATCGAGGACAACCTCGAGTTCGTCAAGAAGACCATGGCCGGCATGACCAAGTCCGAGATCGACATGCCCCTCACGGCGTCCACGACCCTCGACTCCCTGGTCAACTCCGAGTCCGAGTCCGACCTGATCATCGACCCGATGCCCAACCTCTACTTCACCCGCGACCCGTTCGCGGTCGTCGGCGAGGGCGTCAACCTCAACCGCATGTACTCGGTCACCCGCAACCGCGAGACCCTGTACGGCAAGTACGTCTTCAAGTACCACCCCGACTACAAGGACGTCTCGCTGTACTTCCGCCGCGACTGCCAGTTCCACACCGAGGGCGGCGACGTGCTGAACATCAACGAGAAGACCCTCGCCGTCGGCATCTCCCAGCGCACCCAGGCCGCCGCGATCGACGTCATGGCCCAGAACATCTTCTGGAACTCCGACTCCAAGGTCGAGCGCATCCTGGCCTTCGACATCCCGGTCTCGCGCGCCTTCATGCACCTCGACACGGTCTTCACCCAGATCGACGTCGATAAGTTCACGATCCACCCCGCCATCATGGGCACCCTGCGCGTCTACGAGCTGACCGCCGGCAAGAACCCGGGCGACGTGAACATCCGCCTGATCGAGGACACCCTCGAGCACGTCCTGGAGGACGCCACCGGCGTCGACCAGGTCAAGCTGATCCCCTGCGGCGGCGGCGACCCGATCGCGGCCTCCCGCGAGCAGTGGAACGACGGCTCCAACACCCTGTGCGTCGAGCCCGGCAAGATCTGCGTCTACGCCCGCAACACCGTCACCAACGACGTGCTGTACAAGGAGGGCCTGGACCTTCTCGTCGTGCCCTCCGCCGAGCTCTCCCGCGGCCGCGGCGGCCCGCGCTGCATGAGCATGCCCTTCTGGCGCGAGGACCTCTAAGTCTTTCCGTTCCCGGTGCGGTCCCCCTACAACCGCACCGGCTTCGCCCGTTAAACGGGCAACACTGATACTTACGTAATTCATTTCTTCGAAAGGAATCGAACCATGGGTGTTAACCTCTCCGGCCGTAGCTTCCTCAAGCTTCTCGACCTCACCACCGAGGAGATCGAGTACCTGCTCAAGCTCTCCAAGAACTTCAAGGATATGAAGCGCGCTGGCGTTCCGCATCGCTATCTCGAGGGCAAGAACATCGTTCTGCTCTTCCAGAAGACCTCCACTCGTACCCGCTGCGCCTTCGAGGTCGGCGGCATGGACCTGGGCATGGGCGTGACCTATCTCGATCCCGGTTCGTCGCAGATGGGCAAGAAGGAGTCCATCGAGGACACCGCCCGCGTTCTCGGCCGCATGTATGACGGCATCGAGTTCCGTGGCTTTGCCCAGGATGACGTCGAGGAGCTCGCTGCTAAGTCCGGCGTGCCCGTGTGGAACGGCCTGACCACTGAGTGGCATCCCACCCAGATGCTCGCCGATATCCTGACCGTCCAGGAGAACTTCAACTACGACATCAAGGGCAAGACCCTCGTCTTCATGGGCGACTGCAAGAACAACGTTGCTCGCTCCCTCATGGTTGTCTGCTCCAAGCTCGGCATGAACTTCGTGGCCTGCGGCCCCGAGGAGTGCATGCCCGCCGACGACGTCATCGAGGCCTGCAAGCCCATCGCCGAGGCCAACGGCTGCACCATCAAGCTGACCACCGACGTCAAGGACGGCGTCACCGGTGCCGACGTTATCTACACCGACGTGTGGGTCTCCATGGGCGAGCCCGACGAGGTCTGGGCCGAGCGCATCGCTCAGCTCACTCCGTATCGTGTTACCTCCGAGGTCATGGCTATGGCCAACCCGGGTGCCATCTTCCTGCACTGCCTGCCCAGCTTCCACGACACCAACACCACCATTGGCGCCGAGAAGTGCGAGCAGTTCGGCATCACCGAGCAGGAGGTCACCGACGAGGTCTTCGAGAGCCCCGCTTCCAAGGTCTTCGACGAGGCCGAGAACCGCATGCACACCATCAAGGCTGTCATGTACGCCACGCTCAAGTAAGAGCATCTAGCATCTCGCTCGGGGTGTATTGTTGAACACCCCGAGCGGCTGTGTCTGGTAAATATCTCGCGTCGGGCGGTGGGCACGGCACGGAAGATCCGCTTCGCACGAGAAAGTTAAATGATTTATGAAGGGGGGATGAGAACTATGACTGAGACCGCTAAGAAAAAGCGCGGTATGCCTTCATCGTTCACCATTCTTCTTGCTCTGCTGGCAATTGTCGCAGTGATTACCGTTATCGTCTCCGGCACGTCCGGCGGCGCGGTTACTGCCGCCCGTCTGAGCGATTTCTGCACCGCCCCGATTAAGGGCTTCGCTGACGCTCTGCCCGTCTGCCTCTTCGTTATGATCCTGGGCGGCTTCCTCGGCATGATGACCGAGACCGGCGCTCTGGACAACGGCATCGCCGTTCTGGTGCAGAAGCTTAAGGGCAACGAGATTATGCTCATTCCCGTGCTGATGCTCATCTTCTCCCTCGGTGGTACCACCTATGGTATGTGCGAGGAGACCGTTCCCTTCTACGCCCTGCTCGCCGCTACTATGATGGCTGCTGGCTTCGACCCGATGGTCGGCGCCGCTACCGTCCTGCTCGGCGCTGGCTGCGGCTGCCTGGGCTCCACGGTTAACCCGTTCGCCGTCGGCGCTGCCGTCGACGCTCTGACCGGCGTTGGCATTGAGGTCAACCAGTCCATCATCATCGGCCTCGGTGCCGTCCTGTGGATTGTCACTACCGCTATGTCCATCGTCTTCGTGATGAACTATGCCAAGAAGGTCAAGGCTGACAAGGGTTCTACCATCCTGTCGATGCAGGAGCTCAAGGACGCCGAAGAGGCTCACGGCAAGGCTGCTTCCGAGGTCCACAAGGAGGTCAAGCTCACCGGTCGTCAGAAGGGTGTTCTGATCGCCTTCGCCTTCACCTTCGTCGTCATGATCGTCGGCTTCATCCCGCTGGCCGACCTCAACGAGGGCGTCGCCAACTTCTTCGACGCTGGCGCTGTCTACGACGCCGACGGTAACGCCGTCGTCCAGGGCTGGTCTGCCCTGATCACCGGCCTGCCCATTGGCCAGTGGTACTTCGACGAGGCTTCCACCTGGTTCTTCCTCATGGCCGTCCTGATCGGTATCATCGGTGGCCTGTCCGAGAAGCAGATCGTTAACACCTTCATCACCGGCGCTGCCGACATGATGTCCGTTGTCCTCGTCATCGCCCTCGCCCGTGGCATCTCCGTCCTCATGGCTAACACCGGCCTCGACGTCTTCGTCCTTGACGCTGCCGCCAATGCCCTGGCTGGCCTGTCCGGCGTGATCTTCGCTCCCATGAGCTTCCTGGTCTACTTCGGCCTGTCCTTCCTGATCCCCTCGACCTCCGGTATGGCCACCGTCTCCATGCCCATCATGGGACCGTTGGCTGTTAAGCTCGGCTTCTCGCCTGAGGTCATGGTCATGATCTTCTCCGCCGCCATCGGTGTCGTGAACCTTTTCACCCCGACCTCCGGCGCCATCATGGGCGGTCTCGCCCTGGCCAAGATCGAGTGGACGACCTGGCTCAAGTTTGCCCTTAAGCTCATCGTCGCGCTCTCTGTCGTCTGCGCCATCATCCTGACCGTCGCCTGCGTGTTGATCTAAGTACCCAACGGGTACCCCACGGAAACCTTGACGATCCTGTAGAGGATCACCTGGTCATCGTCTGTCCGGTGGGGTAAACCCACCGGTAGACTCCTACCTTTAGCCCCCTTCCGTTCCGTGCGCGGGAGGGGGCGCTCTTGTGTTCCGGCGTTTTACCAAACGCCGGAACCACTCGACGCTGCAAGCCCGCCAGAGCGGCAATCTGACGTTCAATCGTCGGGCATGGCCAAAAGGCCTATGCCCTCCTCTTTCACGTCACCTTGCTCGCTCTGGCGGGCTTTCGCTGACTTTTGCTCCACCTGCGGCGCTGCCATTGTTGGTGCAGGGGGTAGCTTGCTCGCTCTGGTGCCCGTTCGCTGGCTTTGGCTTTGCCTGTGACGTTTTCATTGTTGGTGCTGAGTGCCTTGTTTCCCGTCCCAAATGATCTACCCCGGGTCCCCGGTGGTTGCGGTGGGCGTGTTTGGTTGGTGCCTGTTGATGGTCTGGGTATCGGGGAGGGCGGGCTCCGTTATAATCGCCTAGAACATTAAATGGAAACGGGACGGGAGCCATATATGCGCCAGGGTTTCGACAACGCGAAGTATATCGAGCTGCAGGCTGCTCACATTAAGGAGCGCATCTCGCAGTTTGGTGGCAAGCTCTATTTGGAGTTTGGCGGTAAGCTTTTTGATGATTATCATGCATCAAGAGTATTGCCCGGATTTGAGCCTGACTCAAAGCTACAGATGTTATTACAGTTAAAAGACCAGGCAGAAGTTGTAATAGTTATAAGTGCTGAGGACATTGAAGAAAACAAGATTCGTGGAGATTATGGAATTACATATGACATGGATGTTTTAAGATTAATAGACGATTTAAGAAGTTATGATTTAGAAGTTAATTCGGTTGTAATAACTAGATATAATGATCAACCTTCAGCTACTGTTTTCATAAACAAGTTAGAAAGACGTGGAATAAAAGTTTATAAGCATAGAGCTACTAAGGGATATCCAACAGATGTTGATACTATAGTTAGTGAAGAAGGATATGGACAAAATCCATATATCGAAACAAGCAAACCAATAGTAGTTGTTACTGCACCAGGACCAGGAAGTGGTAAGCTTGCTACATGCTTAAGTCAATTATATCATGAAAATAAGAGAGGAAATGTTGCAGGATATTCTAAGTTTGAAACATTCCCAGTATGGAATGTTCCATTAAAACATCCATTAAACATAGCTTATGAAGCAGCAACAGTTGATTTAAAAGATGTTAACATGATAGATTACTTCCATTTAGAAGCATATGGAGAAACTGCTGTTAACTATAACAGAGATTTAGAAACATTCCCAGTACTTAAGAGAATAATAGAAAAAATTACTGGAAAAGAATCAGTTTATAAATCACCAACAGATATGGGAGTTAATAGAGTTGGATTTGGTATAGTTGATGATGAAGTAGTTAAGGAAGCTTCAAGACAAGAAATAATAAGAAGATATTTTAAAACTGGATGTGAATATAAAAAAGGTTATGTAGATAAGGAAATATTTGAGCATGCAAAGCTAATAATGGAACAAGTTAACTTAAAGGAAGAAGATAGAAAAGTTGTTCTTCCAGCAAGAGAACGTGCAGCTAAGTTAAAAGAAGAAAATGCTGAAATTTGCACAGCAGTTGCCATGGAATTAGAAGATGGAGTTATTGTTACAGGTAAAGGATCACAATTATTAGATGCATCAGCAGCAGCTTTATTAAATTCAATAAAATATTTAGCTAATATAGCTGATGATATACATTTAATATCTCCAGTTATCTTACAACCAATTTTAGATTTAAAATCTAAAACATTAGGAAATAAAAAAGTATCTTTAAATTGTGAAGAAGTATTAATTGCATTAAGTATTTCAGCAGCAACTAATCCAACAGCACAAGTTGCTATGGATAAGTTAGCAATGCTTAAAGGAGCTCAAGCTCATTCAGTTACTATACTTCCAACAAGTGATGAACAGACATTTAGAAAGCTTGGAATAGATGTAACTTGTGATGCAGAATATGCTTCAGAAAGCCTATTTTATAATGACTAAATTAATAAATTAAAATGACAAAGGAAATTTCGAATATTAAGCATAATAAGCTTAAATGAAATGACCTTTGTCATTAATTTTTTATAAAAATTTATTTTAAACTAAATTGGGATATGTATAAATTTTTAGTGTCCACAGTCATTAGCCAGGTATTAGGACATAAAACAATTAAATAAAAGAATTGTAGATAGTATAATTGTTTTAGTATCAAAAATTCACTAAAGAAGAGCCTTTCATGAAAATATTAAATTCTTGATTGTTAAAATAGTAACCATTAAGAAATATTAGGAATAACTAATAAATTGCAAAGGAATAATAA
>UROA01000026.1 GCA_900549355.1 uncultured Collinsella sp.
TGTGGGAGGACCTCCACCACAGGGACCCGTACCCGTTCTGGCTGGATTAATGGATAGAAACGGATGTTCTATCGGGACACACATTTTGTCCTATAAGCCACAAAATAAAAGGACAGCCCCGCTTCTCCCCGATCTGGAGAAATGCGGGACCGTCCCGTATATCGAACTACAAGCGAAATCGCAGATTAACGGCGTGCCGCTTTCACAAGCTCGGCGACCTTGGCGACGACCTCGTCGATCGCCACGTCCTCGCGCTCGCCCGTGGCACGGTCCTTGAGCTCGACGGTGCCGTTCTTAAGGCCACGCTTGCCGAGCACCACCTGATACGGGAAGCCCATAAGGTCGTTGTCGGCAAACTTAAAGCCGGGACGCTCATCGCGATCGTCGACGACAACCTCGATACCCTCGGCGCACAGGCCATCAACGATCTGCTCGCAGACGGAAGCGCACTCCTCCTTCTTGGGGTCGAGCGGAATCACCGCGACCTCGTACGGGGCAACGGAGACCGGCCAGACAATGCCGTGCTCGTCGTTGTGCTGCTCCACGACGGCAGCGAGCGAGCGGGACACACCAACGCCGTAGCAACCCATGATAAGCGGCTTCTCCTTGCCGTCCTCGTCCATAAAGGTGGCCCCCATGGCCTCGGAGTACTTGGTGCCCAGCTGGAAGACCTGGGAAACCTCGATGCCGCGAGCAGCAGAGAGCGGCTTGCCGCAGTGAGGGCAGGGATCGCCGGCGACGACTGTGACCAGGTCGGCCCACTCGTCGACGGTAAAGTCGCGCTCGGGGCAGGCACCGGTAAAGTGATAATCGACCTCGTTGGCACCGCAGGCCCACTGCTTGGACTCACGCAGACTCTCATCGCACACCAGACGAACGCCCTCGGGCAGGTTGACCGGTCCGATAAAGCCCTTGTGCAGGCCGTTCGCTTGAAGCTCCTCGTCGGTCATCATGCGATAACCCTTGCCAAAAACATGCTCGGCCTTGCAGTCATTGAGCTCGTGGTCGCCCGGGACAATGGCCACGACCGGCTTGCCCTCGGCGTCGATGAGCGCCAGCGACTTGCGCGTACCGTTCTCGGGGAAGCCGAAGAACTTGGCGACGGCCTCGATGGTGCCCATGCCCGGAGTCTCGACCTTGGTGAGCGTGCCGTCGCCGGGGCCCTCGGTCACAACGACCTTGGTGCTTGCAGCCTCATCGTCGGCAGCGAAGCCGCAATCGTCGCAATACACGAGCGAAGCCTCGCCGGCATCGGCCAGAGCCATGTACTCGACGGAGGTATCGCCGCCGATCTCGCCGGAGTCGGCGACAACGGGCAGAGCCTTGATGTAGCAGCGCTCGCAGATGTTGGCGTAGGCCTGCTTCATCTTGTCGTACTCCTCCTGCAGGCTCTCCTGCGTGGCAGAGAAGCTGTAGGCGTCCTTCATGATGAACTCGCGGCCGCGCATCAGGCCAAAGCGGGGACGGAACTCGTCGCGGAACTTGTCCTGGATGTGGTACAGGTTGACGGGCAGCTGCTTATAGGAGCGCAGCTCGTTACGCACCAGGGCCGTGACGGTCTCCTCGTGCGTGGGGCCCAGCACAAACTCGCGACCATGACGGTCGTCAAAGCGCACGAGCTCCTTGCCATAGGCATCGATGCGGCCGGACTCACGCCACAGCTCGGCATCGACCATAATGGGCATCATGAGCTCCTGGGCGCCGGCGGCGTCCATCTCGTCGCGCACGATGTTCTCGATCTTACGAATCGAGCGCCAAGCGAGCGGCAGATAGGAATAGAGACCGGCGGCCTCCTTGCGGATCATACCGGCACGAAGCAGTAGACGATGGCTTGCGAGCTCGGCGTCGGCCGGATCCTCTTTGAGCGTCGGCGCATAGAGCTTAGACATATACATTGCTCGGGTCATTTATTTCTCCTCAATAAGCTTGTCGACCTCGGCCATAAGCGCGTCGACAATTTGGTCCTCAGCTACTTTACCAATGATCTGGCCATGCGAAAAGAGCAGAGCCTGACCACGTCCGCAAGCAACGCCCAGGTCGGCATCAGAAGCCTCACCGGGGCCATTAACGGCACATCCCATGACGGCAATCGAAAGCGGCGCGGAATAGTTCTTAAGCCGCTCGGTTACTTCCTCGGCGATTGCAATCAGGTTAACCTGGCAGCGGGCGCACGTGGGGCACGAAACAATCTCGGGACCGCGGCGACGCAGGCCCAGCGACTGCAAAATGCCCCAGGCGACCGGCGGCTCCTCGACCGGATCGGCCGTGAGCGAGACGCGCATGGTGTCACCGATACCTTCAGACAGCAGGATACCAAGGCCCACCGAGCTCTTGATAGTGCCCTGCAGCTTGGTACCCGCCTCGGTTACGCCCAGGTGAAGCGGAACGTGGGGAATCTCACGCGACAGGGCTCGATAAGTATCGAGCGTCGTTTGCACGCTATGGGCCTTGGCCGAAAGCACAATGTTCGTAAAGCCGCGGTCTTCAAAATGCTTGACGAAACGCTCGCTCGACATCACGAGCTTTTCGGGCTGCGTGAGGTCGTCGCGCTCGGCGATATCCTGCTCAAGCGAACCGGCATTGACGCCGATACGAATTGCGCAGCCCGCGGCACCCGCAGCATCGATCACCGCGTCAACCTTGGCCCAATCGCCGATATTACCGGGATTGATGCGCAGCTTGGCAGCACCGGCCTCAACGGCACCAATGGCGAGCTTATGGTTAAAGTGGATATCGGCGACAATTGGCACCGGAGACTCGGCACAGATGGTGCGGAAACCCTCAAGCGCGGCCTCGGTAGGCACGCTCACGCGCACGATATCGCAGCCAGCTTGCGCCAAAGCACGCACTTGCGCAAGCGTTGCCTGGGCATCAGCGGTATCGGTGCAGGTCATGGACTGGACCACCACCGGCGCGCCGCCACCGATCTGCACGCCGCCCACATGCACGGGACGCGTCAGCTCGCGAGGCAAAGGATGGGATAAAGACAATCCAACCACTCCCCTACAGAATAAATCGAAGGACGTCGGAACGAAGCATATAGACAAACAACAGCGCAAAGAGCGCGATGCCCACATAGCTCACAATCGTCTGGACCTTGAGCGGAAGCTCGCGGCCCGCAATCTTTTGAATGATCTCGATGACCAGCTTGCCGCCATCGAGTGGTGGGATGGGCAGCAGGTTCATAAAGCCAAGCGAGAACGAAATGAGGGCGGCAAACGAAAGGAACGTGGCAGGGCCGGCAGCAGCAGCCTGCGAGGACATAACGCTAATACCCACGATCGAAGAGGACTGATCGAGAATCTCCATCGTATGCTGCGGCTGGAGCAGACGCATCACACCCTCCGCTGTCTGCACGACATAGGAGAAGGACAGACGAGCCGACGTGATGGGGTCCAAACGGACCACCTGCGTAGAGGCATACACACCTAGGTGCTCGTCCTCTTTGAGTGCAACCGTGGTCGAATGCTGCTTGCCGTCACGCTCGTACTCGATGGCGATATCGTCCTTACCGGCAGCCTTGCCAATGGCATCGTAAACGTCCATCCAGGTAGAGCACGATACTCCGTCGACCGAAAGGATCGCGTCGCCGCCCTCGATTCCCGCCGCGGCGGCAATCGAGCCTTCGTCAACCTGGCCAATCACATTGGTATCCACCGGTACCGTGACACCTGCGATGGAATAGATGCTCATAAGGAGCAAAAAGCCCGTCAGGATATTGACGATAATGCCCGCAAGCAGCATAAAGGCGCGCTTGAGAAAGCCCTGGCCAAGATAGGTGTGCGAACGCTCTCGTGCAAGGAACTCGGCCTCGCCGCACGGCAGCTCCCACACATCGCCCTCGGCAGTCGCATGCTCTCGATCGAACCGGCGGCCGTCAAAGGTGGTGTATCCCGCCGCGTCTCGCGGCAGCGTCTGATACTTGGTGGGATAGTAGCTCGGCGAGGGCTTCTCCCCTTCCTCATACCAGGGTGCGATGGAACCCCAGCCCAACAACAGGGCGCATGCCTCGAGCACATCTTCCTCGGAAAGCTCAAGCTCGACAGCAAGGTCGGCCACGGTCACGCGACCATGACGATAGATAGCCGCGAGCACGCGGTCGGCGCACGAGACGTCGGTCGGATCCATGCCACAGATGGCAGCATAGCCACCCAGCAGCAGCGGCGTCACGCCAAACTTGGTGCCGATGCGACGCGACGTGTGGTGGATATCAAAGCGACACGGCAGGCCCAAAAAGAACTCAGTCACGCGGACACCGCAGGCACGCGCCGCCAAAAAGTGGCCACCCTCGTGCAAAAACACGAGGACGGAAAGCATCAGCAGGCCCCAAAAGACCGATGAGAGAACGCTCAGAACAGTATCCATAAAACGAAAAAGCAATCCTTATGGGTTAAGAACGGGTTGCGGCGAGCAACTGCGCGGCATTTTTACGCGCCCAGTCATCGATGTCGCGAAGCTGTTCAAACGATTCGACCGTCTGCGCATCGTGAGCATCCATGCAGGATTCAACAATGCGGTCGATATCGGTAAAGCTGCAGCCATCATGCAGGAAGGCATCGACGGCGACCTCGTTGGCGGCATTGAGCACGCACGGCATGGTGCCGCCCGTCTTGCCGGCACGTTCGGCCAGCGCAAGGCAGCGGAAGGTATCCATATCGGCCGCGTCAAAGGTAAGCTGCCCCAACTCGCGGAAATCGATACGCTGAGCCGGCGTATCCCAACGCTCGGGATACGAGAAGGCAAACTGGATGGGAATGCGCATGTCGGAGGCACCGAGATGCGCCATCACAGAGCCGTCGGCAAACTCGACCATGGAGTGAATCTTAGACTGACGCTGCACGACCACGTTAATGAAATCGAGATCGCAGCCAAACAGATGCATGGCCTCGATACGCTCCAGACCCTTGTTCATGAGGGTGGCGGAGTCAATCGTGATCTTGGCACCCATAGCCCACGTAGGATGCGCCAGGGCATCGGCGCGCGTCACGCGATCGAGCTCGTCACGCGTGCGGCCAAAGAACGGGCCGCCCGAGCAGGTAAGCCAAATGCAGTGAGCCTCGCGCGGATTCTCGCCCAGATAGCACTGGTAGATGGCAGAATGCTCGGAGTCGACCGGGATAAGCTGACCCGGCTGCGCCAACGTCATAAGCAGATCGCCACCGACGACGAGCGACTCCTTGTTGGCCAAGGCAAGACGCTTGTTCGAGGTCAGGGCAGCATGGCTCGCCTCGAGACCGGCAGCGCCCACGATGGCCACGAGCACGCAGTCGACATCATCGCGACGTGCGAGCTCGCACACAGCCTGTGCGCCAACGCCGAGCTCCGTGCCCTCGGGCAGTTCCCGCAGCACAGCGTCGGCGCCATGGGAGGCGTCCGCCACGGCAACAGCCGGAACCGAGAACTCACGGGCAGCGGCAACGAGCTCGGGAGTGCTGGAGTTAACGGACAGCGCCGTCACCTGCAGGCGATCGGCATGCTGACGGCACACGTCGAGCGCCTGAGTGCCGATAGAACCCGTACAGCCCAGAATGGCAACACGAAGACGCCCGTCGGGACCGTAGGTGGTCTGAAAAGCCATTACAGCACGCCTCCGATCATCAGCAGCAGCCGTGCGGTAATGCAACCAAAGATAAGCGAATCACTGCGGTCGAGCATGCCGCCGTGGCCCGGGATGAGATTGCCGGAATCCTTAACGCCCACACCGCGCTTGATACGCGACTCGATGAGGTCGCCGATAACGCCCAGGATGGAAACGACCACGCCGCACAGAAGTGCATAGGGCAGGCTCAGCTTATAGAAGTGCGTTGCCCACAGGATGAGCCAGATCAAGACAGAGCCCAAAATGCCGCCGACAAAGCCCTCCCAGCTCTTTTTGGGAGAGATCTTGGGAACCATCTTATGCTTGCCGATGCGGCTACCCACGATGTAGGCAAACGAGTCGGAGACCCAAAGGGACGCGCAAACGCCCACCGAAAGCAGGGCGCCGGCAAAACCGGGCACGGCATCACGCAAAAGCACGATAGCCGACAGCATAAAGCCAGTGTAGATAGGGCCCATGAGCGTCACGGCAACGTCAGAGATGCGAGTGCGCGGAGACCAGACATACCAGATACCAACCGCAAGCATCAAAGCGAACAGCAGAGCGTTCAACAGCAGCGAATCGCCCAGAGCCGAGAGCGGAAAGAGCACGGCGGCAGCGATTCCAAGGCGCTCGTTGGCAACCTTGCCGTCGAGCCTCGTCATGCGGAAGAACTCATAGCAGCACAGACCGCTCATGACGGACACGAAGATGGCCGTGGGCACAATACCCAAAACCAGGCACAGGATAAAGACAACGGCATAGACGATACCGGCGGCGGCACGGGTGATAAAGCCCGCCAACCACGACCCGGAGCTGCCCTTCGCTGCAGGCGCTCCTGCAGTGGCAGCCTTACGCGCGGGCGTCGCGGAAGTAGGTGCCTTGGGAGCGGATGCCTTGGGACGTTCGGACACGATTAAGCCTCCTCGGTCTTGCTCAGTCCACCAAACCTACGGTCGCGACCCTGGAAGGCCAAAATGGCGTCGACAAGGCCCCAACGATCAAAGTCGGGCCAATAGGTATCAGTGACATAGAACTCAGAATAAGCAACCTGCCACAGCAGATAGTTCGAAAGCCGCAGCTCACCAGAAGTGCGAATCACGAGCTCCGGATCGGGAAGACCGGCGGTGTACAGGTGCGAAGCCACCATATTGTCGTCAACCGCGGCGGGATCAATCTTGCCGGCAGCCGCATCAAGTGCGATCTGGCGGACAGCGCGGGTGATCTCAGCACGGGCACCGTAGTTAACGGCCAGCGCCAGCGTCATACCGGTATGGTCGGCGCACTCGGCAAGGCCGCGCTCAAAGACGTCGCGGGTCTTCTTGGGCAGCGCGGAAATATCGCCCAAAAAGACAACGCGAACATTCTCGCGCTTAAGCAGCGGTAGCTCATCGATAAACGTCTTGGCAAACAGGTGCATCAGAACGTTGACTTCGTGCTGCGGGCGATTCCAGTTTTCGGTCGAAAACGCATAGGCCGAAAGCACGTCGACGCCCAGGCGCACGCAGGCGGTAATGATCTCGCGCAGCGAGACGATGCCGGCCTTGTGGCCTTCGGTGCGGGCAAGACCGCGCGCCGTGGCCCAACGGCCGTTGCCGTCCATGATGCACGAAATATGGTGCGGAATGTTATTGAGGTCAAGGTCGGAAAAACCGACGCCCGCAGGGGCGTCGGCAAAGTACTCGACCAGTTTATGCTCGTCGTATTGCACCTTAGATCTCCATGACCTCGGCTTCTTTTTCCTTCAGAAGCTCCTCGACCTTGGCGACATACTCGTCGGTATGCTTCTGGACCTTGGCCTGCTCGCGACGGACATCGTCCTCGGTGAGCTCCTCGTCGCGCTCGAGCTTATTGTTAAAGTCGCGGCGGATGTTGCGGATGGAGACCTTGGCCTGCTCGGCGTACTCGCGGCACTCCTTAACGAGCTCGCGACGACGCTCCTCGGTGGGAGCCGGGAACGGCAGACGCACGACAGTACCATCGGAGTTGGGAGTAATGCCGAGGTCGGAGGCACTAATGGCCTTGACGATGGCATTGATGAGCGCCTTATCCCACGGCTCGATAAGCAGCATGTGGGCCTCGGGGGTCTTAACGGCGGCAACCTGCGTGACGGGCGTGGCAACACCGTAGTAGTCGACGGTGATGTCAGACAGGATGTTGGCGTTAGCGCGGCCCGTGCGGACCTTGGAGAAGTTATGCTTGAGGGACTCGAGGGACTTGTCCATGTGGGCGGTGATGTTCTCTGCCATGCTTAATCCTCCTGATAGACGAGCGTGCCGACGGGCTCACCCGCGAGCGCGCGCTTGACGGTGTCCTCGCCATCGATGTTGAGGACCAAAATGGGCATACGGTTGTCCTGGCAAAGAGCCGTAGCCGTGGAATCCATAACCTGCAGGCCGCGAACGAGCACCTCGTGATAGGTGATCTTGTCAAAGCGGACGGCGTCAGCGCACTTGACGGGATCCTTGTCGTAGATGCCATCAACCTTGGTGGCTTTAATCAGAATCTCGGCACCGATCTCACAGGCGCGAAGAGACGCGGCGGTGTCAGTCGTAAAGTACGGATTACCCGATCCGGCGGCAAAGATAACGACGTTGCCCTTGGACAGGTGGTTGATGGCGCGACGGCGAATATAGGGCTCGCAGATCTCGTTCATCTGGATAGCGCTCATCACGCGACAGGGAACATCGTTGTGCTCGAAGGCATCCTGCAGGGCAAGCGCGTTCATAACGGTAGCGAGCATGCCCATGTAATCGGCCTGGGCGCGGTCCATACCACCGGCGGCGCCGGCCATGCCGCGGAAAATATTGCCGCCGCCGACAACAACGCCGACCTCATGACCAACGGCGAGCAGCTCCTTGACCTGCTTGGCAAGATGATCGGTAACCTTGGGGTCGATGCCGTAGTTGCCATCGCCCATCAGCGCTTCACCGGAGAGCTTCAGAAGCACGCGTTTATATCGGATGTCGGACAAAGCGATCCTCCTTTAATTAGACTCATAACATAATATCAAAGGCTTAACGGGGAGCCATGAAAAAGCAGGCTGTGAGTAAAACCCACAGCCTGCTCATTACCAGCTACAAGAGCTTATTTACTCGCCACGGACCAGACGGTCAAAGGCAACGACGGAAATGGTGTCGCCGAGCTCCTTGGAGACCTGCTCAGCGTACTTCTTGATGGTGAGGGAGCTGTCCTTGATGAACTCCTGCTCGGTGAGCACGGACTGCTTGTAGAACTTCTCCAGACGGCCAACAGCCATCTTCTCCTGGATAGCCTCGGGCTTGCCGGACTCGGCAGCCTGAGCCATGTAGATCTGCTTCTCGTGCTCGACGGTCTCAGCCGGAACCTGATCGCGGGTAGCGCAAATCGGGGCGACGGCGGCAACCTGAAGGGCAACGTCGTGAGCAAAGGTCTTGAAGGACTCAGCCTGAGCGGTCTCGGCCTTCTCGAAAGCGAACTCGACGAGAACGCCGATCTTACCACCCATGTGGATGTAAGAAGCGAGAGCGCCGTTCTCGGCCTTGCGGGCGGCGAAACGGGAGATCTTCATGTTCTCGCCCATGATGTGAATCATCTCGGTGAGCTCGGAGGAAACGGTCTCCTCGCCCATCGGCTTCTCGAGCAGAGCGTCGACGTCAGCAGGCTCGGTGGTAGCGACAACCTCAGCGACCTTGGAAGCAAAGCCGGTGAACTTAGCGTTGGAGCCGACGAAGTCGGTCTCGCAGGAGAGCTCGAGCAGAGCGCCGGTCTTGCCGTCCTCGGAGACAAACGCGGCGACGGCGCCCTCGTTGGTCTCACGGCCAGCCTTCTTGGCAGCCTTGGCGAGGCCGTTCTTGCGAAGAACGTCGACAGCGGCGTCCATGTCGCCGTCAGCTTCGACGAGAGCCTTCTTGCACTCCATCATCGGGGAGTCGGTCATCTCGCGGAGCTGCTTGACCATAGCGGCGGTAATCTGGGCCATTGTGGTTCCTTTCAAAGAGATGAAAAAGAATTAACTAAGACTGATTTACTCGGCCTTGGGCTCAGCGGCCATCTCGGCCTCGGAGACCTGCTCCTTGCCAGAGCCAGCGAGGCAGGCGTCAGCCATGAGCTCGCACATAAGGGTGACAGCGGAGATAGCGTCATCGTTGCAGGGGATGCCGTACTCGACCTCGTCGGGATCGGAGTTGGTGTCGATCAGAGCGACGACGGGGATGTTCAGGCGCTGGGCCTCCTTGATGGCGTTCTCCTCGCGCTTGGTGTCGATAACGAAGAGAGCCTGGGGCAGACCCTTCATGTCGCGGGCGCCACCGAGGTTGGTCTGGAGCTTGGTGAGCTCCTTACCGAGCACAGCCTGCTCCTTCTTGGGGAGCACTGCCATGCGGCCGTCCTCGACCATGGCCTCGAGCTCCTCCATGCGGTTGATGCGGGAGCGGATGGTGACAAAGTTGGTCAGCATGCCGCCGAGCCAGCGCTGGTTGATGTAAGGCATGTTGGCGCGCTCAGCGGCGTTCTTGACGGCCTCCTGAGCCTGCTTCTTGGTGCCGACGAACAGCACGTTGCCACCCTTGGCGACGTTCTTGACGAAGGTGTAGGCCTGGTCGGCGTCGAGGATGGTCTGCTTGAGGTCGAGGATGTAGATGCCGTTGCGCTCACCGAAGATGAACGGCTTCATCTTGGGGTTCCAGCGACGGGTCTGGTGACCGAAGTGGCAGCCGGCCTCGAGCAGGGTGCGGATATTAATCTTGGTAGCCATGTTAAACCTCCTGTGGTTTGCCTCCGCGCGGGGTCATCCTCCAAAACCAACCCGGACATGTGCTACCAAAGCCCGGGCACCACGGTATGAAGTAGCCGCGCGTGCGTGATAAAAACCTGTTGCCGTGAAGCAACCCGATGAATGATAGCAGGATTGCCTCTTCCTGCCAACCCGCAATCAAAACCACACACCTGAATGTGCATCGACCCCCGGGGGCCGCGAAAGGCTATTCGCCACGGGGATGAGCTTGAGCAACGGCGCGCTTAAGCCGATCGGGCGTAAGATGCGTATAGATTTGCGTCGTGGACAGACTCGCATGTCCCAGCAGCTCTTGAACCGAACGCAGGTCCGCGCCGCCCTCGAGCAGATCGGTCGCAAAGGTGTGGCGCATCGTATGCGGCGCGATGTCGGCCGGAATGCCGGCGAGATTCGCCAGCATATGGAACCGTCGTCTGAGCATAGCGGCACTCATGCGATTGCCACGCGCAGAAATAAACAGCGGATGCAGACCGGCTGCGGCGTCGCGGTGCTTTGCCTGGGCGAGCAGCTCCGGTCTCCCCTGCTCGACATAGCATCGAGCCGCCTCGAGTGCCCGGCGGTACAGAGGCACGATACGCTCCTTGCTCCCCTTGCCCCATAGCCGCAGCGTGCGCTCGGACCATGAGATGGATTCCACATCGAGCGCCGCAAGCTCCGAGATGCGGGCACCTGAGGCATAGAGAAGCTCAAGCATTGCCGCATCGCACAGTCCCGCGGGCGTCGAGGTATCAGGCGTCTTGAGCAGCGCCTCGACCTGCTGGGTCGTCAGCACACCGGGCAGGTCGCGCGGCAGCTTGGGCGACGCGATAGCGGAAACCGCATCACCCTCCACGATTCCCTCGGCAGCCATCCAGCGATAGAGCGACCGAATAGCCGACAAATGTGCCGCAAGGGTGCGAGGCGCCACCTGTTCGCGCGAAAGCTCGGCCAAATACGCGCGGACGGTACGCACGTCGGCCATACGTGCATCGACACCCGTACGCTCGCACCAGGCAGCAAAGCGCTCCAGCCGCGATCCATAGGCAGTCACCGTATTGGGAGAGAGCCCCTCGACACGTGCGATGTAGGCGATAAACGAGTCGACGGTATCGTACAGGTCAAAGGCTATGACCGGTCGCCTCCAAACAAGTCGGAACGAGTGGCCAAGTAGGCATCGAGGGCCTCGAGGGCGCGGTCGGCATAAGCCTGGTAGCGGTCGCGCTTACTGCGGCGCTTGCCGTCCTCGAGCGGCGGCACCAAGCCAAAGTTAACGTGCATGGGCTGATAGCCCACGGTTGCCGGATCAGTCGCATAGCCAACGAGCGCACCCAGGGCGCCCACGCGAGGAAGCTCAACAGGCTCCGCCTCGATTGCCTCGGCATAGGTGTTGAGCGCAGCGAGCAGACCGGTCGCCACGGCCTCCATATAGCCTTCGGTGCCGGTGATCTGACCGGCGAGGCGCACACCCGTGCCGGGCACGGCAAAGGTGCCGTCAAGAACGTGCGGCGCATCGACAAAGGTATTGCGGTGCATGACGCCATAACGGAAGAACTCGGCATTCTCCAAACCAGGAACCATATGGAAGACACGCTTTTGCTCGCCAAAGGTCAGGTTGGTCTGGAAGCCAACCAGGTTATAGGCGGTCTTCTCTTTGTTCTCAGCGCGCAGCTGAATCGCCGCCCAGGGGCGACGTCCGGTACGCGGGTCGGTCAGGCCGACGGGCTTCATGGCACCAAAGCGGATGGCATCCTTGCCGGTGCGGGCAACTTCCTCGGCAGGCTGACAGGCCTGGAACAGGTCGCCACCCTCAAAGTCCTTGAGCACCACGCGGTCGGCGGTGGTGAGTGCCTCGATAAAGGCTTCGTACTCATCCTTGTTGAGCGGAGCGTTGAGATAGTCGCCGCTCCCCTGCTCCTCGTAGCGCGACTGCGAGAACAGCACGTCCATATCGAGCGTGGAGGCATCGACGATTGGCGCGGCAGCATCAAAGAACGCCAAGGCGTCGCCACCGACGAGCTTCATGACCTCTTCACTCAATGCCGGTGAACACAGCGGGCCCGCGGCAATGACCACATGGCCCTCGGGAATCTGCGTAACCTCGCCGTGCACGACCTCGATATTGGGTCGGGAGGCAACCTCGGCTTCGACAAGCTCGGAAAACTTGACGCGGTCGACCGCCAGAGCACCGCCAGCGGGAACGGCCGCACGATGGGCGCAATCGAGCAGCACCGAGCCCATGCGCTCGAGCTCAGCCTTTAGCAGGCCAGCAGCGGAATCCGGACGGGTTGACTTAAACGAATTTGAGCAGACGAGCTCGGCCAAGTGATCGGTATGGTGGGCCGGAGAGCTCACCTGGGGGCGCATCTCGCACAGTTTTACGGCAAACCCGCGATCTGCCAGCTGGATCGCACATTCCGAACCCGCCAGACCGCCACCGATAACCGTCACCTGATCGAACCGCATCTGCAAACACCTTTCTAATTGACACGCTTTCCATTGTGACCGAAGGGCGTCTGGGCGTGAAGCGCAAACTTTGAGGGCGCATACCTTCCATCCATCATGCGCTCGATAAGACCCTCGAGCTCGAGCGAGCCCAAGAGTTTGAGCACGCCGACAGCATCAAGTGAGACGAGCGCGGCAATGTCGTCGACCTTAAGCGGCGAGGCGATAAGCGCATGCATCACGGCCTGCTGGGTGGGGTCCAGATCGGCGATGCCAGGCGCATCGGGGCGCGAGTAACGCAGCGTGCCGTAGATGCGCGAGATGGCCATCTCGATTGATTCCTCGTCGATGATGCAACAGGCTCCGTTAGCGATGAGGTAGTTGGTCCCGCGCGACTCGAGAGAAAGGATTGAGCCCGGCACTGCAAGCAGTTCTCGTCCCAGGTCCATGGCGGCCTCAGCGGTAGAAAACGTACCCGAGGGCATGCCCGCCTCGGAAACAAAGAGTGCCTGCGACAAGGCGGCGATTACGCGATTGCGTCGCGGAAAGGCGAACTTACGCGGTCCCATACCCCACGGCGAAATCGAAACGACCGCGCCGCCCGTCTCGAGCGTGCGCGCGATGAGACCGGCGCTCGAGCGCGGATAGACAACATCGGCGCCGGTCCCCAGCACCACGACATGTTTGCCCCCGGCGTTGACCGCAGCCCAACCCGACGCCTGGTCGCAGCCGACCGCACCGCCCGAGACCACCGTCACTCCCGCCTCAACCGCCACCTTGGCAGCAAGTTCTGCCACGGCAAGACCGTACGGCGATGCCTTGCGTGCACCGATGATGGAGAGCGCGGGCGTCGAAAGCACCTCGGGGTTGCCGCGCACATAGAGCGTCTGGGGTACATCAGAAAGCTCCAATACGGTCTCGGGATACAACGCATCACCTGGATGCAGCTCGAAAGTCCCCTCGGCCATCATTGGTCCCTCCTTCCCTGATACATCGCCGCCTCGAGCACGTGATCCTGCGTCACCCGTTCGCTTTCGGCAACATCGGCGATCGTGCGCGCGATGCGTACCAGGCGCACGATGCCGCGACCCGTCAGATGCGTGCGCTTCGACAGGCCGAGCACGCATTTCTCGGCAGCCTCATCAAGCTCAAAGGTCGAAACGACGCCGTCAATGGACCGCGACTCGTCTTCCTCGGCCTCGGTGTCCGCATCGTCCATACGGGATTCACGCCAGGCGCGAAAGGCGCGCCCACGCACGACGTAATCGCGCAGCTCGGCCGATGACATACCCTCCGCGCCCTCAATGATCACCTGAGGATCGGGGCGGGTCACATCGATCATCATGTCGATACGATCAGCCAAAGGACCGCGCAACTTGCCCCGGTAGCGCTCGACCATCGACGCGGAACAGCGACACGGCACTTCGCGATCGCCCAAAAAGCCGCAGGGGCAGGGATTGCTCGCGGCCAGCAGCTGAAAGCGCGAGGGGAACGTAAAGGCCCCGTCAACGCGCACGACCCTCACGTACCCACGCTCGATGGGCTGACGCAGCGTCTGCAGCACGCCGGTGGGAAACTCGGCGAGCTCATCCAAAAAGAGCACGCCGCCATGAGCCAGGCTAATTTCGCCCGGATGCACCGGACGTCCGCCGCCGATGAGTCCCGCGGTCGAAATGCTGTGATGCGGGCTGCGGAAGGGGCGATGCCCCGCAAGCAGTCCATCGATGTTCTCGCCCAAGACCGAATGGATGCACAGTGCCTCTTGCTGGTCCTCGAGAGAAAGCTCGGGCAAAATGCCCGTCATGCGCCGCGCAAGCATGGTCTTGCCCGATCCCGGAGACCCGATCATGAGCAAGCCCAGCTCCCCCGCCGCCGCAAGCGCCATGCCGCGCTTGGCGACCTCCTGCCCCAGCACATCGGCATAATCGAGCTCGGGCTCAAAGGTCGCCTCAAGCACTTCAGAATCCAGGTAATGCCGTGCGGCATCCCCCATGCCATGGGCAAGCTGAGACAGGTGATCGATAAACCCGCAGTCAACGCCCGCAAGCGGGACATGCTGATCGGACCTACCGGCGATAAAGGAAAGCCCCATATCGCGCGCCAACAGCTGAAACGCCACCTCGCCCTTGACGGGCAGCACCGTGCCGTCCAGACCAAGCTCACCTGCGATAAGGCAGCGATCGAGGTTGTCACGGGGAATCTGCCCATCGGCCGCCAGAACCGCGATGGCAATCGGCAAGTCAAAACCGCTGCCAGTTTTACGGATATCGCCGGGTGCCAGGTTGACGGTAATGCCAGACCGAGGAATCTCGAAGCCGGCCGAGCGCATGGCGCACCGGATACGCCCGCGCGACTCCATCACCTCCATACTCGGAATGCCGAGCATCTGGATGCCCGGAACGCCACCGGCAAGCGAGACCTCGACGGTGACGGGAATTGCCTCGACGCCGCGGATGCAGGCCGCGTGTACGGCAAACGTCTCAAACGCCATCACGACACCTGCCAATCGAACGCATTGTACTGGTGCTCGATCTCGGCGATATGCCCGCCGCGGATGGTGACGCCCACGGCATCGAAGCGAATCGACCTGAGCGGATAGTGCTCCATGAGATAGCAACTTGCAATACGGCGATACCGACGCTGCTTTTGGGCGTCCACGGCCTCCTCGGGAAAGACCCGCGTGGCGCAATCCAGGGCGACACGCCTTGTCTTTACCTCGGCCATCACCACGACATCGTCGAGCTCATCGAGCAGCACCAGATCGGCTTCACCCTCAATGCAACGATAGCCCTGCTCCAACAAGGTGTATCCACGCTCGGTAAAGTAATCGATGGTGATCAGCTCGCCCAGCATGCCGAGCTCGCGGGGACTGAGCCCCTTGATAAACTCAGGCGTAATCGCCCCGCAGTCGAGCTCGCCGTCTTCCCAGCGCTCCTTGAGTTGCTGCGTCTTGCTCTTTTTGCTTGCGGCACACATGGGGTCTCCTTTCCTGCACACTGCATTGCCCCGATGATGAGGGCACCTTTCATGCGGGTAAGTACCGGAAGCAAACCAAAAGCTGACCAAATGCCGACAAAAAACGGGCCGTACGCAACAATCACGTTGCACACGGCCCGCT
The DNA here is from genome assembly GCA_900549355.1 of uncultured Collinsella sp. Lineage (GTDB taxonomy): Bacteria > Actinomycetota > Coriobacteriia > Coriobacteriales > Coriobacteriaceae > Collinsella. The sequence continues at coordinate 15,892 of UROA01000026.1, forward strand.
ACCAGCAGGTTTATAAAACGCCAGAGGTCCCTGTCTCCACAATTGACCTAGAAAAGGCGCTCAGTCTGCAGAAAGTTTCCGCAAAAGCTCACACGATGCAGCGGACAAAGTCCGTGTTTGCGAATAGCCTCGATGTGCTCGGGGCTTGCGTAGCCCTTCGACTCGGCCAAATGATACTCGGGATACTCGGCGTCGTACTCGACCATCATCTCGTCACGCGTGACCTTGGCCATGATGGACGCCGCGGCGATACAGGCGATTTTGGCATCGCCCTTCACCACGTCGCGCTCGTTGGGAACGGCGCCCAAGGGGTTACCGTCCATAAGCACGCAATCGGGCTCGAGCCCCGTATCGGCCACGGCGCCCGCGACGGCAGCGCGGATGGCGCGAGC
>UROA01000027.1 GCA_900549355.1 uncultured Collinsella sp.
CTGCCGATAATCGCGGTAATGCCCGGCTCGATCCTGAGCGCCGTGGCAAGATTGCCGCTAACCGTTTCCATCTGTTCACCGCCGTATAATACTGTGATAATAAATAATCATCAGAGTAGCGGTCGAACCGCTTTTGCTCTGCTCAAACCGTAGCACAGGGAGGTGTCCCGGGAATGCTCGTTTATGTTCGCGGCGCCGGCGATATCGCCACGGGCGTCGCCGCTCGCTTGGTACGCGCCGGCGTGTCGGTCGTTATGGCCGATATCGCGGTTCCCACGTGCATCCGCCGCACAATCAGTTTTTGCGAGGCCATTCGCCTGGGCGAGGTCGAGGTTGAGGGCATTCGCGCTCGCCTGGCGCAGACGTCGGCCGAGGCGCTTGAGATTACCGGGGCTGGAGACGTCGCCGTCGTGGTGGACCCCCAGGCGCAGATGCTCGACGAACTGAAGCCCGCGGCTGTGGTCGACGCGATTTTAGCCAAGCGCAACCTGGGCACCACGCGCGACATGGCGCCTGCCGTCATCGCCGTGGGGCCGGGCTTTACCGCGCCGGTCGATTGCGATGCCGTGGTCGAGACTATGCGTGGGCATTTTTTGGGCCGTGTCATTACCCAAGGTTCGCCCCAGCCCAACACGGGCGTGCCGGGCATTATCGCTGGCTATGGCAGGGAGCGCGTTATCCACAGCCCCGCCGCCGGCGTGTTTAGGTCCGACCGCGCGATCGGCGACATCGTGAGTGCTGGCGATGTGATCGGGTATGCGGGTGATACTCCCATGGTCACGCAGATTGACGGCTGTCTGCGCGGGCTTTTGGCGAACGGCGTGCAGGTGACTGAGGGCTTTAAATGCGCCGATGTCGATCCGCGCGGCGATGCCAGCTATATCAACTACATTTCGGACAAGGCGACGTCGGTCGGCGGCGGCGTGCTCGAGGCACTCGCTATGCTCACCGATATCTTTAGAGGATAGAAGGCGGCAATGGAAAAGCTCGATGTTGTGAATGCGGCGCTTGCCGCCCTACGTGCTGGCGAGACGTGCGAGCTCGTGGTCGTGGCCGGCACGGCGGGGTCGTCACCGCGCGGTGTGGGCGCATGGATGGCCGTCTTTGCCGATGGCAGCCAGGCGGGCACCATCGGCGGCGGCAAGATCGAGCTCTTTGCGCTGGACGAGGCGCGAGAGCTGCTGGCCGCGGGGCAATCGCGTCTGGTCCGCTACACCATGGGCGGCGAGAACTCCGATACCGGTATGATCTGCGGTGGAGCCATCTGCCTGTGCTATCTGCATCTGGATGCGATCCAGGCACCGTTGTTCCAGGAAATTACCGACGTCTTGGTCTATCGGCGCATCGGCGACTTCGTCATCGACTTTGAGCCGTTTATCGCGAGCGCGCTCGAGGGCGATGTGGCCGAGTACCATGGCGAGGCATCGCGCCATACCATTGCGGGCTGCCCCGGGCTTTCACTGGTGGAGGAGGGGAGTAACGTCACCTACACCAACGCTGCCTCTGAGATTCCCGCGGCGCACATCGAGACGCTCTGCCCCGAGGGCCTGACCTACATCTTTGGCTGCGGACACGTGGGCGCCGCGACGGCGCGCGTGCTCACGGCGGCGGGCTTTGCCGTCGTGGCCTGCGATGACCGCCCCGGCACGTTGACGCCCGAATGGGTGCCCGGTGTCTACGATCGTCGCCTGGTCGATTACAAGAACCTGAGCGAGCTGTGTCCCATCGGTCCGCGCGACTTGGTGGTCGTCGCCACGGCGGGTCACAAGTCCGATATCGACGTGGTGATTCAGGCCATGCGTGCCAAGCCTGCCTACCTGGGCTGTCTGGGTTCGCGCCGCAAGACGGCCTTTGTGCGTGCCCGCCTGGAGCAGGAAGGTTTTACGCAGGACCAGATCGACGAGCTGCACCTTCCGATCGGCGTTGCCATCGAGGCCGAGGACCCCGAGGAGATCGCCATCTCCATCGCCGCCGAGATGATCCACCTGCGCCGCACCAAACTCGTCCCCCGCAAGCGCTAATCGCATCCCCACCAATAAGTTGCGGTGAAATACGGACTGTTTAAGCCTGTTAGGCCGCCAAACAGTCCCTATTTCACCGCAACAGCTTTTTGGGATCCATTTGTGCGGGGGAGTTGTGGAGTTGTGCAGGCAGACGAGGTTTTTCTGGAAATACGCTCCCGATGCGCGTATAGTACCGATTGTTTTGTCGGCTCCTGCTGCGTCGAGTCCAAACCGCAAAATGCCATGAGCGGCGCGGATGCAGCCAGGAGGCACGAGGACAACCCATCGTGGCCACGCCCCGTGCTTAAAACCCCAAGAAGGAGTGAACAATGGCAGAAGAGAAGTATGTGCCGCGTCTGAAGACCAAGTACAACAACGAGGTCAAGCAGCAGCTTCAGGACAAGTTCCAGTACGAGAACGTCATGATGATCCCCAAGTTTGAGAAGATCGTCGTGAACATGGGTGTCGGCGAGGCCGCTACCGATTCCAAGGCCATCGACGGTGCCGTGCGCGACCTGCGCGCCATCACCGGCCAGCGGCCGCGGATCACCCGCGCCCCCACAACCGGTGGTCACGTGCCTCCGCGCCCCCGGCCCCCCCCCCCCGCCCCCCAGCCGATGATCACCCGTGCCCGCAAGTCCATCGCTACCTTCCGCCTGCGCGCTGGTATGCCGATCGGCTGCAAGGTTACCCTGCGTGGCGACCGTATGTGGGAGTTCTTCGATCGTCTGACCTCCGTCGCGATCCCCCGTATCCGCGACTTCCGCGGCATCTCCGCCAAGAGCTTCGACGGCCGTGGTAACTTCTCCATGGGCGTCACCGAGCAGCTCATCTTCCCCGAGATCGACTTCGATTCCGTCGATCACCAGCGCGGTATGGACATCACTTTCGTGACCACCGCCAATACCGATGAGGAGGCCAAGGCCCTTCTGGACGCCTTCGGTTTCCCGTTCAAGAAATAGGTTCACCTGCCCTATAAGCGCCGTTCCCACAAGGGGGCGGCGCTTGGGGCGAACAATACTCTATGTGAGGAGGATATAAGTGGCTAAGACATCGATGATCGTCAAGTGCAATCGCAAGCAGAAGTTCTCTACTCGTGAGTACACGCGCTGCCAGCGCTGCGGCCGTCCGCACTCTGTGTACCGCAAGTTCGGCCTGTGCCGTGTCTGCTTCCGCGAGCTTGCACTCAAGGGCGAGCTTCCCGGCGTTAAGAAGGCCAGCTGGTAAGTCACTACCAGCGTTTCAAGCATCAGTTTGGAACAGGGAAAACGCGCTAAAAAGGCTTTGCCGTTAAGGGCGGCGAAGAACCAAGAGCACGTGTTCATCAAGAACGAAGGAGAATCTGTATGAACCTTACAGACCCGATCGCAGATATGCTTACGCGCATCCGTAACGCTAACTCTGTGAACAAGGCCACGGTCTCCATGCCGAGCAGCAAGAAGCTCGTCGAGATCGCTCGTGTTCTGCACGAGGAGGGCTACATCGAGGGCTACGATGTCGAGGACACCGTTCCCCAGAAGACTCTGCACATCACGCTTAAGTATGGTCCCAAGAAGGCTAAGGTCATCAACGGCATCCGCCGCATTTCCAAGCCGGGCCTGCGTAAGTACACCGGCGTTGCCGACATGCCCCGCGTCCGCGGTGGCCTTGGTACCGCCATTATTTCCACCAGCCATGGCGTCATGACCGACCGCGATGCTCGCAAGCACAACGTCGGCGGCGAGATCATCGCTTACGTCTGGTAATTCGCTCGGTAGGTAGAAGGAAAGGAGATCACCGTGTCTCGTATCGGTAATAAGCCTGTCCAGATTCCCGCCGGAGTCGAAGTGGCAGTCAACGGCAACAACGTTGTCGTCAAGGGCCCCAAGGGCCAGCTCGAGCTCGATGTCTTTGAGAAGCTCGCTATCAACGTCGAGGACAACGTCCTCACCGTTTCCCGTCCCGACGACGAGCGTGAGACCCGTGCCCGCCACGGCCTCACCCGCGCCCTCATCCACAACATGGTTGTTGGCGTTTCCGAGGGCTTCGAGAAGAAGCTCGAGCTCGCCGGCGTCGGTTACCGCGTGCAGCAGAAGGGCAAGAACCTCGAGTTCTCCCTGGGCTTCTCGCACCCCGTGATCGTCGAGGCTCCCGAGGGCATCACCTTCGAGGTTCCCGACAACACCCACGTGAACGTCAAGGGTATCAACAAGCAGCAGGTCGGTCAGATCGCCGCTGAGATCCGCGGCCATCGTCCTCCCGAGCCTTACAAGGGCAAGGGTATCCACTACGTTGGCGAGCACATCCGCCGCAAGCTGGGTAAGGCCGCCAAGTAGTCGTAACCGACTCACTCGCATAAGACCAGCACCCCGTCAGGTGCTGGCAAGATCAACCTTTTTAGGAGTTTACGTATGAACAAGCATAAGGCGAAGCTGGAAGGCCTCAAGCGTCGTCAGCGTCGTGTTCGCGGCAAGGTCTCGGGTACCTCCGAGCGTCCGCGTCTTCGCGTGACCCGTACTAACGCCAACATCTATGCCCAGATCATCGACGACAGCAAGGGCTCCAGCCTGACGCTCGTCTCTGCCTCGACCCTCGAGGCCGAGTTCAAGGGCACTCACACCTCGAACAAGGAGGCTGCGGAGAAGGTCGGTCAGCTCGTTGGCAAGCGCGCCATCGAGGCCGGCATCACCAAGGTCGCCTTCGATCGCGGTGGCCGTATCTACCATGGCCGCGTCAAGGCCCTCGCCGACGGTGCTCGTGCCGCCGGTCTCGAGTTCTAGGAGGTATGTAGCACATGGCTCGTAATCAGAAGCAGCAGCGCGAGGCCTCCGAGTTCGAGGAGCGCGTCGTTTACATCAACCGCGTGTCGAAGACCGTCAAGGGTGGTCGTCGCATGAGCCTCGTCGCTCTCGTCGTCGTTGGCGACGGCAAGGGCAACGTCGGCGTTGGCATGGGCAAGTCCGCTGAGGTGCCCATGGCCATCTCCAAGGCATCTCTCGATGCCAAGAAGAACATGTTCCACGTGCCGGTGACCGAGCAGGGCACCATCCCGCACGAGGTTCTCGGCCACTTTGGTGCCGGCCGCATCATTATCAAGCCCGCTGTCGAGGGTACCGGCGTTATCGCCGGCGGCGCTGTGCGTCCCCTCTTTGAGCTTGCTGGCATCAAGAACGTCCTGTCCAAGTCCCTCGGTACCGACAACGGCCTCAACATCATCAAGGCTGCCGTCGAGGGCCTCAAGGAGCTCTCCAGCCCTGAGGACGTCGCGGCTCGCCGTGGCCTGACGGTCTCCGAGATGTTCGTCGGTAAGGAGAACTAAGCATGGCTGACACCATCAAGATCAAGCAGGTCCGCAGCACCAACGGTTGCAAGCAGGACCAGGTCCGTACTGTCCGTGCCCTCGGTCTCCACAGGATCCGCGAGGTTCGCGAGATTGCTGACAACGAGTCCGTCCGCGGCATGATCTTCAAGGTCAAGCACCTTGTCGAGATTGTAGAGGAGTAGCAAATGCAGCTTCACGATCTTACTCCCGCGCCCGGTTCCACCAAGAACCGCAAGCGCGTCGGCCGTGGCAATTCTTCGGGTCACGGCACCACTTCTGGCCGCGGCCAGAAGGGCCAGGGTTCCCGCTCTGGCGGCACCAAGGGTGCCGGCTTCGAGGGTGGCCAGACTCCGCTGGCTATGCGCCTGCCCAAGCTTCCGGGCTTCCGCAACCCCCGTCGTATCGAGTACACCGCTGTTAACGTTGAGCGTCTCGAGCGTAAGTTCGAGGACGGCGCTGTGATCGACGGTGCCGCTCTTAAGGCCGCTCGCATCACCAAGAGCGAGTTCGAGCCCGTCAAGGTGCTCGGCAATGGTGAGCTCACCAAGAAGTTCACGGTCAAGGTCGACAAGGTCAGCGCTTCTGCGCAGGCCAAGATCGAGGCCGCCGGCGGAAAGGTCGAGCTGCCGTGCTAAATGGTCTTAAGAATGCTTTCCGCATCAAAGAATTGCGCGAAAAGATTCTTTTTACCATAGCTATGCTCGTCGTGTACCGCATTGGTGCGCACGTTCCTGTGCCCGGCATTCCCTTCCAGGGGATGCTGGGCCTTTTCTCGACCGATAACAATTCGGTCGCCGCAGGTGCTATGGCCCTCCTGAATCTTTTCTCTGGCGGCGCGTTGAGCTATGTGTCGGTGTTTTCGCTGGGCATCATGCCTTACATCACCAGCTCGATCATCCTCCAGATGCTCCAGGCCGTCGTGCCTTCCCTGCATGAGCTTGCCCGCGAGGGCGAGGTCGGTCAGACCAAGATTACGCAGTATTCGCGTTACCTCACCCTGGCTCTGGCAATCCTCAACTCCGTGGGTTACCTCTTCCTCTTTAAGAGCTTCGGCATCAGCTTCAATGGCGCCGGCGCTCCCGAGATCATCTTCGACCTCATGATCGTCGGTACGCTCACCGCGGGCGCCATGCTGATCATGTGGATTGGTGAGCTCATCACCCAGCGCGGTATCGGCAATGGCATGTCGCTGATCATCTTTGCGAACATCATGGCCGGTCTGCCGCAGGCTATCTTCTCCAGCACCGAGGGCAATGCCGGTGGCATCATCACCATGGTGATCATCTGCGCCATCATCCTGCTGGTTATCCCGCTGATTGTTTTCCTTGAGCGCGGCCAGCGCCGCATCCCGGTCTCCTACGCTAAGCGCGTCGTGGGCCGTCGCATGATGGGTGGCCAGACCACCTACCTGCCCATCAAGGTCAACACCGCGGGTGTCGTGCCGATCATCTTCGCTTCGGCGCTGCTGTACTTCCCGGCTCAGATTGCCGTGTTCTTCCCCGGCATCGGCTGGATTCAGGCAGTTGCCTCCGCGCTTTCGACCGGTTGGCTCAACTGGGTGCTTAACGTTGTCCTCATCGTGTTCTTCGCGTACTTCTACACCTCCATGGTGTTCAACCCCGATGACACGGCCGATAACCTTAAGAAGCAGGGCGGCTTTATTCCGGGCGTCCGTCCGGGTAGGGCTACCGCGGCCTACATCAAGAACGCGCTCAACAAGATCACGCTTCCCAGCGCTGTCTTTTTGGCGCTCATCGCCATCGTGCCTTCGATCATCTTCTCCTTCACGGGTAACCATCTGATCCAGGCATTTGGCGGCACGTCCATCCTCATCATGGTCGGCGTCGTGCTCGACACGGTCGATAAGCTCGAAGGCCAGATCAAGATGTATGATTACGATGGATTCTTTAAATAGGCTAGAGGAGGATTGCTCATGAACCTCGTATTGCTCGGAGCTCCGGGTGCCGGTAAGGGCACCGTCGCACAGGAGCTCGTCGCCGAGTTTGGAGTCGCCCATATTTCCACGGGCGACCTGCTGCGTGCTGCCGTCAAGGGTGGCACCGAGCTTGGTATTCAGGCTAAGAAGTACATGGACGCTGGCGAGCTCGTTCCCGACCAGCTCGTGATCGACCTTGTCAAGGAGCGCCTTGCCGCCGATGACGCCCAGCAGGGCTTCATCCTCGACGGCTTCCCGCGCAACACCGCCCAGGCTGTGACGCTCGATTCCGAGCTCTCCGCCATGGGTCGCGAGATCGATTGCGCCCTTCTGGTCGATGTGGCCCCCGAGGTCATTATCGATCGTCTGTCTTCGCGTCGCACCTGCCGCGCCTGCGGTTACACCGGCACCGCTGCCGATGCCACCTGCCCCAAGTGCGGTGGCGAGATGTATCAGCGCGACGACGACAAGCCCGAGACCATCAAGAACCGTCTCGACGTCTACGAGAAGTCCACGAGCCCGCTCGTTGACTACTATCGTGGCCAGGGTCTGCTCAAGTCGGTCAACGGTGACCAGGCTCGCGAGACCGTGTACGGGGATGTCAAAGAGGCTCTCGGTCTATGATCAAGATTAAGTCTGCAACGCAAATCGAGCAGATGAAGAAGGCAGGAGCGCTATCTAAGATGGCGCTCCGCCACGTTGGAGCCATGGTTCGCCCTGGTGTTTCGACCTTTGAGCTTGATCAGCTTGCGGAGCAGATTATCCGCATGCATGGTGGCACCCCGGCCTTTAAAGGTTACGGCGGGTTCCCCGGTACCATCTGTGCATCGATTAACGATGCCGTGGTGCATGGTATTCCCAACCCCGACATGATCCTGCGCGATGGCGATATCATCTCCATCGATACGGGAGCTGTTGTCGACGGTTGGGTCGGCGATAACGCTTGGACGTTTTTCGTCGGCACCCCCACACCCGAGGCCAAGGCCCTGTGCGAGGTTACGCGCGATTGCCTTAAGGCTGCAATCGAGCAGGCTGTTCCCGGTAACCATATCGGGGACGTCGGTTATGCCGTCCAGTCCCTCGCCGAGTCTCACGGTTACGGCGTGCTTCGCGATTACGTGGGGCATGGTATCGGCCGTGTGATGCACGAGGACCCCAACGTTCCAAATTATGGAAAGAAGGGGAGGGGCGTTCGTCTCCAGGCCGGAATGGTCATTGCCATCGAGCCGATGGTCACGATGGGATCCAATCATGTGAGCACGGGCTCCGACGGTTGGATTGTTACGACCAACGACCACCTGCCCGCCGCGCACTACGAGAACACCGTCGCCATCACCAATGACGGTCCGGTGATTCTCACCACGGATGCCCAAGGTGCTTGGTGTTCGCTCCAAGGCGGAGAAATGTAAAAGTCGCCGCCCCCTGATGCCCAACCTCGCCTTTCAATTTCGAAGGCATGACCCCAAGGTCTATGCCTTCTCATTTCAAGGCGATCTTGGGCATCAGGGAACGGCTTTGTTTTACATTTCAAATGTAACAAGTTCCATTTAGTTGTGGAGCCATTACGAAGTTATTACGATGCGTGCATACGTGTTGTAAAATACTCAATCGCTGTCGTTTTCTAGAGAAAGATGATTGCTTGTGAAGAAGGAAGACGCAATTGAGCTCGAGGGTACGGTAAAGGAACCGCTGCCCAATGCCATGTTTAAGGTCGAGCTCGAGAACGGTCATTCGGTTCTGTGCAACATTTCTGGCAAGATCCGAATGAATTACATCCGCATTCTCCCCGGTGACAGGGTTGTCGTGGAGCTTTCCCCGTACGACCTGACCCGCGGCCGCATCACCTATCGCTATAAATAGCGGCACGCATACACGCTCTTTTCCGACTGCAGGCTTAGCTCAACCTACGGTCGGTTTGCGTGTGAAGACCAGCCATAGTTTTAAACGCCTGCGGCTGGGCGAGTAGATAGTAGGGAAGTAGTTTGAGCGCTACCGAAAGGAAGAACGATGAAGGTACGTCCTTCGGTCAAGAAGATGTGCGATAAGTGCAAAATCATTAGGCGCCATGGCAAGGTCCTCGTCATTTGCGAGAACCCCCGTCATAAGCAGCGTCAGGGTTAAGAGAGGAGACTACGTTGGCCCGTATTAATGGTGTCGACCTCCCGCGTGAGAAGCGCGTTGAGATCGGTCTGACCTACATTTACGGCATCGGCCGCACCACTGCGACGAAGATCTGCGTCGAGTGCAACGTTAACGTGGATACGCGCGTTAAGGACCTCACCGAGGATGAGGTTAACGCTATCCGCGATTATATCGATAAGAACCAGATCATGGTTGAGGGCGACCTCCGCCGTGAGCGCAACCAGAACGTCAAGCGCCTTATGGACATCGGCTGCAACCGCGGCCTTCGTCACCGCAAGGGCCTTCCGGTCCGCGGCCAGCGCACCCACACTAACGCTCGTACCCGCAAGGGCCCGAAGCGTCAGATCGGTGCTAAGAAGAAGAAATAAGGAGCGCTAGATAGATGGCTACTGCTAAGAAGAACGTTCGCGCTGCCCGTCTGAAGCGCGCGGACCGTAAGAACATTTCCGTGGGCCAGGCTCACATTCGTTCTACGTTCAACAACACGATCGTTTCGATCACCGATCCCCAGGGCAACGTCATTTCCTGGAAGTCGGCTGGCCAGGTGGGCTTCAAGGGCTCCCGTAAGTCCACGCCGTTCGCTGCCCAGATGGCTGCCGAGGCTGCTGCCAAGCAGGCCATGGAGCACGGTATGAAGAAGGTTTCCGTCTTCGTCAAGGGCCCCGGCTCCGGTCGTGAGACCGCCATCCGCTCCCTCCAGGCTGCTGGCCTCGAGGTCTCGAGCATCCAGGACAAGACCCCCATTCCGCACAACGGCTGCCGCCCCAAGAAGCGTCGCCGCGTGTAACTGAAAGGATCGTATCAATATGGCAATCGACAGGACTCCTGTTCTTAAGCGCTGCCGTCAGCTCGGGATCGATCCCGCTGAGCTCGGTTACAGCAGCAAGAAGGAATCTATCCGTCAGCCCAAGCGCCGTCGCAAGGAATCTGAGTACGGCATGCAGCTGCGCGAGAAGCAGAAGGTCAAGTTCATCTATGGCGTTCTGGAGAAGCAGTTCCACGGCTACTTCAACAAGGCCCGCAAGATGAACGGCGTCACCGGTGAGAACCTCATGATCATCCTTGAGTCTCGCCTCGACAACGTCGTCTTCCGTCTTGGCTTCGCCCGCACCCGCAAAGAGGCTCGTCAGTCCGTCCGTCACGGTCACTTCACCGTGAACGGCAAGCGCGTGGACATCCCGTCCTACCGCGTCAAGGCCGGCGACGTCGTCGCTGTCGGCGAGAAGTTCCGTGACCTCCTCCCCATCAAGGAGGCCCTGATTTCCTCCGAGCGCTTTGAGGTCCCTGGCTGGCTCGAGGTCGATATCGAGAAGCTGTCTGGTAACGTGCTCGCTCTGCCGACGCGTGAGCAGATCAGCGGTGATATCAACGAGCAGCTCATCGTCGAGCTCTACTCTAAGTAGTCCATCCGGGCTGCTGAGGCTGGAGGTAATACATGTCAGAATTTATTAGGCCTCAGGTTCAGGTCGAAGAGATCAACGAGACGTCTGCTCGTGTCTCCGTCGAGCCGCTCGAGCGTGGTTACGGCGATACGCTGGGTAACTCCCTTCGTCGCGTTCTTCTGTCCTCGCTCGAGGGTGCCGCCGTCGAGGCTATTCAGATCGATGGTGCGCAGCACGAGTTCATGACCATCCCTAACATGGTCGAGGATGTCACCGACATCGTCCTGAATGTCAAGGGTCTTGTCTTCAGGGCTCTCGGCACGACCGACGAGGCGACCGCCACCATCTCGGTTGACGGCCCCTGCGAGGTCACCGGTGCGGACTTCTTTATTCCGTCCGAGTTTGAGCTGGTCAACCCCGAGCAGCACATCGCTACGCTCACCGAGGGTGGCCATCTCACCATGAGCATGCGCATCGGCTATGGCCGCGGCTATGTTTCTGGCGAGGCCAACAAGCGAGACAACGATCCCATCGGTGTGATCCACGTCGACTCGCTGTACTCGCCGGTTTCCCGTTGCGCCAAGCTCGTTGAGGCTTGCCGTGTCGGTCAGCACACCGACTACGACCGCCTTGTCCTCGAGATCGAGACCAACGGCTCCATCGCTCCGCGCGACGCCGTGGTCCAGGCTGCCAATATCATCAACCAGCATATGGCCGCCTTTATGAACCTTGCCGAGACCCCCGAGGTCGAGGAGGAGGCTTCGATCTTCGCTCCCGAGGTCACCAACGACAACGCTGAGCTGGACAAGCAGATCGAGGATCTGGACCTTTCCGTCCGTTCCTACAACTGCCTTAAGCGCGCCAGCATTCACTCGGTCCGTCAGCTCGTTGAGTTCTCGGAGAACGATCTGCTCAACATCCGTAACTTCGGTGTTAAGTCGATCGAGGAAGTGAAGGACAAGCTTGAGTCCATGGGCCTGAGCCTGAAGGCTTAATGCTTCGCATATTTGAGGAGAAACTAGACCATGCGTCACAACGTTAAGAAGGGCCTGAAGCTCGGCACCGATGCGAGCCACACCAAGGCCATGAAGAAGAGCCTTGCTAAGGCCCTCTTCGAGAACGACCGCATCAAGACCACCGAGACCCGCGCTAAGGCGCTGCGTTCGGTCGTCGATCCGATCATCACTTGGGCCAAGAAGGGCGACCTGCACTCTCGTCGTCTGGCTATCGCCAAGCTCGGCGATAAGCAGCTCGTTGCCGAGATCTTCGACAAGGCTGCCCAGGGTATGTGGCAGGACCGCAACGGCGGTTACACCCGCATCATGAAGCTCGGTAACCGCAAGGGCGACAACGCTCCCATCGTTATCATGGAGCTCGTCACCGAGCCTTGCACGCCTAAGGCCAAGAAGGCTGCTCCGGCCCCCAAGAAGGCCGCTGCTCCCAAGAAGGTCGAGGCTGCCGAGGAGGCTCCTGCTGAGGAGACCGCTGAGTAGACAATCCGTCTGCATAGGCTATATTCGAGGGGTACGTTCGCGTACCCCTCTTTTTTTGTCGAAATGCCATTGCCTGTTTGTTGGGAGCGCCCATGACCGCGCCGTCTGATTTCAATTCGATTCCAGAGCTCGATGCCACGCTCGTTTTCCGCGTGGCCTACGATGGCTCGTCCTATAGCGGCTTTGCCGAGCAGCCTGGCCAGACGACGGTTGCGGGCGAGCTGCGCCGCGCTATCGAGACGCTCCTGCGCCGTCCGATCGACCTGACGTGTGCGGGGCGTACCGATGCCGGCGTACATGCCGTGGCTCAGTTCATCAGCGTGCCCGTAACGGACGCTGAGTTGGCTTTGACGCGCCGTAGGTGGCTGAGGGCTATGGATGCCCTTCTGCCCAAAGATATCGCCATAAACGAGGTCTACAGGGCCCGTAAAGGCTTTTCTGCACGCTTTGATGCGCGTTCCCGTACGTATACGTACCGTATTGCCGATCGCGACGCGCGCCCTGTGCTTTCGCGCGGTGCGGTGTGGTGGCATCGCTACCCATTGGATGTTGAGGCGATGTCTGCGGCCTGTCCCGCGCTGCTGGGCGAGCAGGACTTCAAGAGCTTTTGCAAGGTGGCGTCTGCCGTGGGCAAGCCCACGCACCGCTGCGTGATGCGTGCCGAGTTTGGCCATGAGGTTGCGTTTGGCGAGGACATCCTGACGTTTACCATCGAGGGCAATGCGTTTCTGCATTCGATGGTCCGTACGATCGTGGGCACGCTTGTCGAGATTGGCATGCATCGCCGTGAACCCGAGTGGATGCGCGAGGTCATCGATGCTTGCGATCGTACCGCTGCGGGCCCCACGGCTCCTGCTTGCGGCCTTACGTTTATGGGCGTGGATTACGATCCCGCCGAGCTTGTCGTGCTCGACTAGGGGAGGGCTCGACGCGCCGTTCGTCGGCACCTGTCATCTGTGGGCTGCGCGTGTGCAACATCTGTTCTTGGCGTGCAGTGCAACCGGTGTCTCATTGCTTTTATTGCCGGGGTGTACCATGAACAACAGTTTGATTCATTGCTGTCGAGAGGATGGATAACTTGGTTCGACGTGGCTCGCATCCGCGACTTTCGGTGATCCTTGTGGTAGAAGGTTCGCCCAGCTATGCGATGCGTGCGCTCGAGAGTATCCAGAACCAAGACCTCTACGATTTGCAGATTGTCGTTGTCTGCCGCGATGCTGCGCCCGGTGTGCGCCATTCGCTTCAAGTTGCTGCCGACAGGGACATTCATATTGATTTGATTGACGTCGAGGACGCGAAGCGCGGCGCTTGTCTTCGTGCCGGTTTTGATGCCTCGCGCGGCTCTCACATCATCGCCATGAACGCCGATGAGTGGTTTGCTCCGCAGGCCCTTTCCAAGATGGTCGATATCGCGTGCGATACTGCGGCAGACATAGTGTTCCCCACGGTGTCGCTCGACCGCTATGATGCACATCGAGAGCGCCATTCGCGCGTCTTGGATGCTGCTCATATTTCCATTGATGGCAAATCTTCGATGGTGGCCGGGCTGCCTCAGTTGATTTTAGGCGGCCTTGTCGTTCAGACCTCTGGCGTGATGTACAGCCGCTCGCTGTTTGAGGCATGCCTTTTGTGCGACAAGGTGTTTCGCACAGTTGGGTTTATGGCATGCGCGCTTTCGCAGGCACGATGCGTGTCCGGCTGCGGCGATGCTTGTTTCCACGCGGCGGCACCTAAGCTTACAGATGCCTTTGATCCCACCATGTATGCCAAGGTATCCGATGATACCCGAGCGCTCGACGAGCTTGCGGACTCACTCTCGGAAGCAGATAGCGGTGGTCGGCTCAAGCTGGCAAGCCAAAAGTTCTACTTTGCCGGACTGGTCGCCTGCATCGAGAATTTGTGTCTGAGCCCGCATGGAGTGTCGTCAATCGAGCGTTCCGCCCGCATGCGTGATATGCTCGAGGCGCCTCGAACCCGTCAGATGGTCGCCGCGCTCAAGGATAACCATCGGGGGCTCGGTCTGTTGTTTGGGCCGATCGCCAGCGCCAAGCCCGCGCGCTGCGTGATGTGTACGCATCTGGCAGCTTTTCTTAACCGGACGGGCGTAAAAACCGCCTAAACGGCTCATCTCGAAACAAATTTGCATAGAATTGTTTCGAAATGCGTTCTTATACACAAAAGCCTTCAAATAGCGTTAAACTATTCAATCACTGATTGATTGTCTCCGCCATCTTTTGGAGAGAGGGTTTGTATGGCTAAAAAACGCAATGGGCGCCAGGATGCCATTAGAGATATTGTGCGCAATAAGGACGTCCGCACGCAGCGCGTGCTGGTCGATGAGCTCCGCGCTATGGGCTTTGATTGCACGCAGGCGACTGTCTCTCGCGATATTGCCGATATGGGGCTGCGTAAGCTCCCTGAGGGCATCTATGTTCTGGCAGAGGACCTGCACCTGCAGCGTATGGTTTCCGAGCTCGTAACGGGCGTTCTGCGCACCGATAATCTGGTTATGATCAAGGCTCAGCCTGGTACGGCTTCCGGCATCGCCGCCGCTGTTGATGCGGCAGAGCTGCCCGATGTGCTTGGCTCGCTTGCCGGCAACGATACAATTTTGGTCATTGCCCAGACGGCCGAGGACGGCGAGCGTCTCGAGGCGCTGATCAATAAGCTGAGCAATTCTCGCAAGTAGGCGTGCGGGTCGTGCGCTCGGCACTGTGCGCGCTGACATAGTGGCTTGTAAGGGGTATCGACGTTGGTCGGTTCCCCCCCTTTTTGTCTGCCGGTATAAAGATCGCCCATCAGGTCGCTTTAAACTAAAAAGGCCCCCGAGCAGTTTAATAAGCTGCTCGGGGGCCTTGTTGCTTATGGCCGGATGAATTTCTAGCCGACCGTATCGTCAGGCGTGGGCGAGGGATCGGGAGTGGGCGTAGGCGTAGGCGTAGGCGTGCCGCCATCGCCGCCGGTCGAACCACCAGTGGAGCCGCCCGTCGAGCCACCGGTCGTACCGGTGCCGCCGGTGGTGTCGCCGCCCGTGGTTTCGGTGGTCGTGGTCGTCGTGGTAGTCGTTGTGGTGGTTTCCTCTTCGTCCTCGTTCTCGTCCTTGTCGTCGTTCTCCGTCTTCTTGGTGTTGTTGGTGCCGTAGAACTTCCAGACGCTGTTGTTCTTGTAGGTGGGCGCCGTTCCGGTCGCAAACTCCTCGCGTTCGGTACCGGTCAGAACGGTGTTCATAAACCGCTTAAAGACAGGCAGGTTGGTGCTGTCGCCCAGCAGGTCCGTGCCGTATTTTTGGATGGGGATCTCGCCCGCGGAATAGCCGGTCCACAGGGCGCACGCCAGCTGCGGGGTATAGCCGCAGAACCACAGGTTAGTGGTGTTGTCGGTGGTGCCCGTTTTGCCGGCATAGGGCTGGTTGACGCTCAGGGCGCCAGCAGCACCCGTACCGCCGCCCTGCATGACGCCGGACAGAACATCGGTGACCGCGGCGGCCTCGCCCTCGGTAAGCACCTGTGAGGGATTGTCGGTGTGCTGGTACAGCACCGAACCGGTACGAGAGTCAATCTCGGTGATGGCGATCGGCTGGCGATAGTAG
>UROA01000028.1 GCA_900549355.1 uncultured Collinsella sp.
GGCAATCTTGGCCTCGGCGGTGACCGCCGCCAAAACGGCATCCTGGTCGCTGTCCGTGGCCACGGTGACGGTGGTCTTCAGCTTGCCGCCCACCTGCACCGCAATGGTGACCTCCGAGGCCACCGTTTTGCTCTCATCATAGGCCGGCCAAGCAGAGGTGCTGGCCATGCCCTCCCAGCCAAACCGCTCCCACAGCTCATCGGCCATGTGGGGGGCAAAGGGCGAGAGGAGCTGGAGCATGGTGCGGAACTCCGCCTGGTTGACCCCTTTATCATAGAACTGATTGGTGAGGGTCATCAGCGCGGCAATGGCCGTGTTGAACTTCATGTTCTCAATGTCATCCGAGACCTTCTTAATGGTCTTGTGCAGGAGGGCCTCGTTTTCCTTGCCGTAGGCTTCGGCCGGCGTAACCTGCTCGGCCAGATTCCAGATGCGGTCCAGGAACCGTTTGCAGCCCTTTACCGCGTTGTCAGACCAAGCGGCCGCCTTCTCAAAGTCCCCGATGAACATGATATACATCCGCATGGTGTCCGCGCCGTACTGGGCAACCACGTCGTTGGGGTTGACCACGTTCCCCCGGGACTTGGACATCTTCTCGCCGTCTACCAGCAGCATGCCCGTGTGCATCCAGGTGTTGGAGAAGCCCTGGTGCCAGGCGCAGGTGGCCTGGGCGCACTCGTTCTCGTGATGCGGGAAGGCAAGGTCGGAGCCGCCGCCGTGGATGTCGATCGGAGTGCCCAGGTAGCGATGCACCATGGCGGCGCACTCGGTGTGCCAACCGGGACGGCCCTCGCCCCAGGGACTCGGCCAGCTGGGCTCGCCGGGCTTGGCGGCCTTCCACAGGGCAAAGTCGAGCGGATCGTTCTTGTCCTCGTTCTCCTCGATGCGCGCGCCAACCATAAGGTCGTCGATGTTGCGGCCCGAGACCTGACCATAGTTGGGATCGCTGCGCACGGCAAAGTACACATCGCCGTTATCGGCGGCGTAAGCGTGGCCCTGCTCGATAAGCGTCTTGATCATGGCGATCATGGGGCCGATCTCTTTGGTGGCACGAGGACGCACGTCCGGATCGAGCACGTTGGCGGCGCGCATGACGCCGATGAACTTGTCGGAGAACTCTGTCGCGACCTCGGCGGCAGTGCGGCCCTGCTCGTTGGCGCGCTTGATGATCTTGTCATCGACATCGGTGAGGTTCTGGGCAAACGTGACCTCGTAGCCGCTCGCGATGAGCCAGCGACGAATCACGTCAAAGCTGATGAACGTGCGGGCATTGCCGATGTGAATGTTGTCATAGACCGTGGGGCCGCACACGTACATGCGGACCTTGCCGGACTCGATGGGCTGGAACTCTTCCTTTTTATGGGTAGCGCTGTTGTAGATACGCATTCGTTACTCCTTAACGGTTTTCTGTAGCAGGCAGACGGCCCAGGCGCCGATTCCCTCGCCCTGGCCTTCCCAACCGAGCCTTTCGGTCGTAGTGGCGGCGACGCCCACGTTTTCAACATCGACGCCCAGGGCATGGGCGAGGTTGGCGCGCATGGCATCGCGGTGCGGGGTGATCTTGGGTTGCTGGCAGGCAATGGTGCAATCGGCATCGACAAACTCAAAGCCCAGCTCACGCGCATAGTCCATCACGCGGGCAAGCAGCACCATCGAATCAGCACCCTCATAGGCGGGGTCGGTATCGGGGAACAGCTTGCCGATGTCTCCTCCACGGCAGGCGCCCAGAATGGTCGGCCAAGGCGTGCGCGAGCACATCGGCATCCGAGTGGCCCAGCAGGCCGCGCTCGTAGGGAATGTCGACACCGCCGATGATACATCGACGCCCCTCCACCAGACGGTGAACGTCGTAGCCATGGCCAATGCGCAGGTTACTGAACATGGGGAAGGTCCTCTCCCTCGGCCATGCGGCCAAGCAGAATCGCGGTTACGGGACGCAGGTCCTCGGGCACCGTCACCTTAAGGTTATCGCGTGGGCTCTGGACGCAGCGGACGCGCCCACCCATGCGCTCGACCAGCGACGAATCATCGGTACCGATAAAGCCCTCGGCAATGGCTGCAGCGTGGGCGCGCTTCATAGCATCGACGCTAAAGATCTGCGGCGTCTGCGCTGCCCAGTAGAGCTCACGCGGCGGCGTCTCGACGATATTGTCGCCATCGACGATCTTGAGCGTGTCTATCGCGGGCTGGCCGCACACGACACCGTCGAGAGCACGGTCGCTCACGAGCACGTCGATAGCGTGGTCGATGGCCTCGGTCGTAATGAGCGGACGAGCACCATCGTGAATGGCGACGTATTCAAAGCCCGCCGGAACCGCATGCACGCCGGCACGGGTAGAATCCTGACGGGTATCGCCGGCATCGGCAAAGCTGATGGGCGTGTCATAGTCAAACGGGTCGATGGCCAGGCGGCGCATCTCGGCACGGCGCTCGGCAGGACACACCACTACAATGTGGCCGACCTTGTCGCTCCGGTCGAACGCGCGGATGGACCAGCTCATGAGCGGACGGCCCGCCACGTTAACGAGCTGCTTGCCGCCGGGGTTACCAAAGCGCTGGCCGCTGCCACCGGCAACGACCACGGCGCATA
The DNA here is from genome assembly GCA_900549355.1 of uncultured Collinsella sp. Classification (GTDB taxonomy): domain Bacteria; phylum Actinomycetota; class Coriobacteriia; order Coriobacteriales; family Coriobacteriaceae; genus Collinsella. The sequence goes on from UROA01000028.1 coordinate 2,591, forward strand.
CGGGCGCCATTATGCGTTCCCCTGTTTGGTGCCCTTCATGCGGTACAGCGAGTCCGCAAGAATGGCAGGGTTGTTGACGCCAAAGTCGCCCAGGCGCTCCGGATCCTCGCTGATGTCATCCATGAGCTCCTGCAGCGAGCCGTACTCGTCGACGATCTTCTCGGCCACGCCGTCGCGCACGACGGACACGCGCGAAAGCGTGCGCAGGCCCAGCGGTGTCATGACGGAGTCCTCGTCCAGGTCGTCGTAACCCAGAACCGCTGCCACATGCTGTGGGTCGGACAAGTCCTTAGGCGTCATGCGGCTAAGCTCGGCGCGAATCTTCTCGGCATTAGCCTCGGAGGAATCACTTGCATAGTCGCGAATCATCAAGTCGTACTCGGTATCCATGCTGGAGCCCGCGAGCTGCTCGAGCTGCATCTGCACGAGCTTGCCCTGGTTGCCCAGCTTGACAATGCAATCCTTAAGCTCAGTCTTTGCTTGCTGCATGATCTCGAAGCTCGAGAAAATACCGGTAATGTCGGCGAGCGTAACGTAGTCGTCGAGCTCGAGGGCCGTCAGGCGCAGCAGGGAGCGGTCGAGCGACTGACGGGTGGTCTGGAGCGTGGCGACGAGCTGATTGACCGAGCTCATGATGGTGGTGACGGGCTGGATCTCGTAGCTTTTGCCGTGAACGTACACGTTAACGACGGCACGACGGGCCGAGACCGAGATCACGATGGCATCGGTGAGCACCGACATGCGAGCGGCGGTGCGGTGACGCATGCCCGTCTCGCTCGTGGCAAGCGAGGGATCGGGATTGAGGTGGAAGTTGGCGCGCAGGATCTGGGTGAGGTCGCCATCGATAACGATGGCGCCGTCCATCTTGGAAAGCTCGAACAGGCGGTTCGAGGTAAACGAAATGTTGAGCGGGAAGCCGTCGTTACCGGCAGCGAGCACGTTTTCGGTGTCGCCGACGCAGATAAGGGCGCCCAGGTGACCGGCGATGATCATGTCGAGGGCGGTGCGGATCGGCTGACCAGGTGCCGTCAGGCGGATGGCCTGTTCCATACGCTTTTGCAGCTCGTTCTTATCCAAGGCATCGCTCCCATCGTATACGCTCCATAAACGCTAAATAGTTTCTCACGGTTTGTCCCTGCGGCGCTTGCGAAATCCGATGCTTACAGAATGAGCGAACACAGCTGAGAGCCCCAATCCAAATCAGCTGTTCATGTGGTAGCATCGGGATTCGCATAAATGAGGGAGTAGTCGCGTGATCGGGTTCGCCTCCGGTGGCGCGGCAAGTCAACACACTGGCCGATGCGGCCTGGCTTGCCTTAATGAACGAGACTCGTGGCTGTGCGCGCAACGCGTACGCCACGGGTCTTTTTTGTTACTCCCCCAAGAGGTACACGCGGGCCCGCCCGCAGAGAGGGAGCCAGACTATGGGACTCGCAGAGCTTGTGTTGCTCGCTATCGGCCTTTCTATGGACGCTTTTGCCGTATCCATCTGCAAGGGCCTTGGCATGAAAAGGATCAACCTTAAGGTCGCCGTGATACTCGGCCTGTTCTTTGGCGGTTTCCAGGCCGGCATGCCCGTAATTGGGTGGGCCCTTGGTAGCCAGTTCATGGGCATCATCAGCCCCATCGACCACTGGATCGCCTTTATCCTGCTCGCCTTTATCGGCGGCAAGATGCTGTGGGAAGCCTTTACTGAGGACGAGAACGAAGGCGACGGCAAGGATGCCGAAAAGATCGACCTGGGCGAATATCTAATCCTTGCCATCGCCACCTCGATTGACGCGCTTGCCGTGGGCATCTCGTTTGCCGCGCTCTCGGTCGATATCGTTCCCGCCGTGTCGCTCATTGGCATCACGACCTTTGTCTTCTCCGTTGCCGGCGTAGCGATCGGCCACACCTTTGGCGCGCGCTACGAAAAGCCCGCCACCATCGTGGGTGGCGTCGTGCTCGTCCTCATCGGCCTCAAGATTTTGCTTGAGCACCTGGGGATTCTCGCGATATAAAATCGCCTCTCATAAGCTCAACATCAATGTAGAGGTCTCATGCAGAGTTTTGCATAATGCCTTTTCATGCAGATTTTTGCATGTCATACTGATATGCAAAAGTCTGCACGTTAGGAGTTCGCCGTGGATACCCTCCCCATCACCACACCGCGCCAAGCTGGCATCTACGTGCGCCAGGCACGCGAGTCGCAGGGAATCACCCGTGCGACCCTCGCTAAAAAAGCCGGTGTTTCGGAGCGCCTGCTCGCATCGCTCGAGCTAGGAGACGCCACGGGTATTCGGCTCGACAAGCTATTGGCAATCTTCAATGCTCTCGGACTGGCGCTCGCCGCTCAAGGGGATATCGGCGAAGCGAAAAACGAGCGACCAGTCGACGCCCCGCATGCTGATTTGCAACCTCGTAGCACTCCCAGGCGCCATCACGCTCAACGTTTTCGCCATCGCAACCGTCGTAGTACCGCCATTCCGGCTCTTGCAGATACCCCCTTTACATCCGCACTCTACGACGAGGTCTTCGCCGATTTCGCCATGTCCAATCTCGGAGTCTCGATTGCCGCAAACGCATCTAACCAAACCAAGCCCGAAGGGAAATAGCCAATGGCCAGAACATCACTTCGGACCATTATTTGCGGCGTACCTGCGGGAACGCTCACGCAAGATGAGAACGGTCTTATCAGCTTTACCTACGATCATGACTATGACGGGCCAGCCCTATCGACCAACATACCCGTATCAAATCGCACATACGGCCAACAGGTCATGAATCCGTACTTGTTTGGCCTTCTACCCGACAGCGAGGACCAACGAAAAGCGATTGCCGCCGAATTCAACGTTAGGCCCAACAATCCCGTTGCGTTGCTCAGCCATATCGGACTCGACTGTCCGGGCGGAGTGCAGTTTTGTGCCGAAGAAGACGTCGACGCCGTCCTGCATCGCTCCGGCGAATACCGCCCTATAGACGACCACGAAATTGCGCTTCGTCTCAAGTCGATCAGAGATGACCGCGATGCATCGTGGATGGGTCTAGATGAAAGTTGGTCACTTGGAGGCAACCAGGGCAAGTTCGCGCTCGCGTTCACAAACGGCCGCTGGTGCGAATGCATGGGGTCCTCGCCCACGACGCATATTTTCAAAAATGGCGTTATCGGATTTAAACTCGAGGCTCTCAATGAGTTTGTCTGCATGAAAAGCGCCCAGCGCGCCGGTATCGCAACGGCAAACGTCGAATATCGTATGTTTGAGGACGAACCCGCCCTCATTGTTGAGCGCTATGACCGTGTGAAAGTCAAAGACGGAACGATCAGGCGCCTACATCAAGAAGACCTCTGTCAGGCACTTGGGGTGATGCCCGCCCAAAAGTACACGGCAGACGGCGGCCCGACCACACGCGACATTCAAGAGCTCCTCGTAAATACGAGCCACCATCAACTTAACCTGTATCTGTTTACGCAGATACTGTTCTTCAACGCCATTATCGGCGCACCGGATGCGCACGCGAAAAACTATTCCCTGCTCCTTGGAAACGACGGCGCAGCCATGATGGCTCGAATGTACGATGTCGCATCGGGTTTGGCGTATGAGCGCATGCGCCGCCGGGCGCGCCTTGCCATGAGCGTTGGCGGCGAAAATCGTGTGGGGCGCATCGGTCCAGGCGCCATCCGCCGATATCACGGCATGGACGACCCCGCGCTGGAAGCGGCGCTCACCGATGCCGGGCTGACCGAGAAGTTTTGTTTTGCGACCATGATGGACCTCGCCTACGAGGTACCCATTTGCATGGAAGAGGTCATGGACGAATACGCCGACCTGCCCGGCATGGCGGACCTGCGCGAGCATATGCTCGGCCCCGTCCGCGAAAACTGCCAGCGCACCCTCGACCTCATCAGGGCAGAAATGGACTAGGTGGCCGTAATTTCGCAATTATCAAACAAAAAAGAGGGGGGCACCCGTCGCAAAAGCTCGGATGCCCCCTCTCGTAATGTCATTTGCAATCTGCTAGCACGTGGCTCGAACTGCTGCTAGCGCGACCTTTACGCAGCGAGGCGCTTGAGGACGTCGATGAGCAGCTCGTAGAAGCGCTCGGCAGAAGCGAGCTCCATGCTCTCGTCCGGGGTGTGGACATCGGAGAGCGTCGGGCCCACGGCGATGGCATCCAGGCCGTGCAGGGCCTCGGCAAACAGGCCGCACTCAAGGCCGGCGTGAATGGACTCGATGCGCAGCTCGGAGCCAAAGAGCTCGCGATAGCTCTCGACAAAGACGTCGCGAACCGGCGAATGCTCGGCATAGCTCCAGCCGGGATACTCGAACTCGAACTTGGCGTCGAAGCCCAGGACATCGGCCAGCGTCTGCAGGCGGTCCTTGAACTCGTTCTGCAGCGAGGTGATCGAGGAGCGCGGGGACAGCATAATCTTGACCTCGTCGTCAGAAGTGGCAACCACACCGATGTTGGAGGAAACCTCGACGGAGCCGTCGGTGGCGACGTTGCGGCGGATCACGCCGTTAGGGGCAAGGCGCAGGGCGCGGATGAGGGCAAGCGCGGACTTCTGGTCCATGGCCTCGACCTCGGCGTCGTCGGCAATCTCGACGGTGCAGGTAAAGCCGGGGTCGAAGACCTCGAGCTCGGCGGTGACATCGGCGATGATGCCACGAGCGATCTCGGCCGCAGCCTCGGCGGCAGCGTGGTCGGCGTAGACCAGAACAGCCTTGCACTCACGGTTGATGGCGTTGTCCTTGGTGCCGCCGTTAAAGCTAACGATGGCGGGCTCGCCGGCAACCATCAGGCGGTCGATGATGCGGGCCATGATGAGGTTGCCGTTGCCGCGCTCCAGGTGGATATCGCTGCCGGAGTGACCGCCCAGCAGGCCGGAGATGTCGAGCGTGAGGGTGCTACCGGTCTTGTGCTCGCGCGCGATCGGGCAGGTGTAGGTAACGACGACGCCGCCGGCGCAGCTGACGGTGGCAACGCCCTCTTCCTCGGAGTCAAGGTTAATCATGGTGCGGGCGCTAATCTGGGACTTGTCGAGCGTCTCGGCACCGACCAGGCCAGTCTCCTCGTCGGTGGTGAATACGCACTCGAGGGCCGGATGGGCAATCGAATCGTCGTTGAGCACGGTAAGCATAAGCGCGACGGCGATACCGTTGTCGGCGCCCAGAGTGGTGCCGTTAGCGGTGAGGACGCCGTCCTTGACGACCAGGTCGATACCATCGGTCGTAAAGTCGTGCTCGACGGAACCCAGTTTGTCGCACACCATGTCGATGTGACCCTGCAGCATCACGGTCGGAGCATTCTCGGCGCCGGCAGATGCGGGCTTGCGAATGATGACGTTGTAGACCTCGTCCTGGTACACATCGAGGCCGCGCTCCTTGGCAAACGCAACCAGGAAATCGCTGATGCCCTTCTCGTTGCCAGACCCACGGGGGATCGCGCTGACCTCCTCAAAGAAATGGAACAGCTGGGCGGGCTCGTAGCCGGTAATCTTGTAGTCCATGGTGCCTCCTTGGCGCAACTGGTTAGACAGTAAGACATGCGACTTGTATATTCCCAGACTTTGCGTGCATAAACCAGTCGAAAACGCCGAGCGCCCTTGCATCATCGGCTAACGGTGGACCGCATAGCGTAACGGTCACAACTTCCGCAGCTCTACAAATCGAGGCGCCCTTTTCGGAGCGCCTCGATTGCGCGTATCAAATTGTCGCCACGCCCTACAGCGCGCCGGAACCGGCTTGCATCATGCCGCCGGGGCCCGAGGTCACGCCGCCGCTCACGGGCGCGGCGTTGCCGGTGTGCGGTGCCGCCGGGGCGGTATCGCCACCGAGCGTGCCCGCCGGACGCGGTGCCGGGATCTCGCCCGTGCCGTGGCTAAAGACAAACTTGCCATCGGCCACGTCGCACAGGACGGTATCGCCCTCGCCCCACTCGCCGGCCAGAAGCTCCTCGGACAGCGGGTCCTCGATGAGCTTTTGGATGGCACGGCGCAGCGGACGCGCACCGTTGGTGAGGTCGGTGCCCTCGGCCACGATCTTGTCATAGGCCGCATCGGTGAGCTTGATGTTCATGCCGTTGGCAATCAAACGCTGACGTAGGTCGTCCACCAGCAGGTGCGCGATCTTGGTGAGATTCTCGCCCGAGAGCTTCTGGAACACCACAATGTCGTCGATACGGTTGAGCAGCTCGGGGCGGAACAGGCGCTTGAGCTCGCCCATCGCGCGGCCGCGGATCTCACTCGACGTGAGGCCCTGCTCGCCGGTGGTGCCAAAGCCCACGCTCGCATCCTGCGCAATCTCGCGAGCGCCCACGTTGGACGTCATGATGATCACGGTGTTGCGGAAGTCGACCGTCTTGCCCTGGCTATCGGTCAGGCGGCCCTCCTCCAGCACCTGCAGCAAGATGTTGAAGATATCGGGGTGCGCCTTCTCGATCTCGTCGAACAGCACGACCGAGTACGGGTGGCGACGAACGGCCTTGGTGAGCTGGCCGCCCTCGTCGTGACCGACGTAACCCGGAGGGCTACCGATGAGCTTGGAGACCTCGAACTCGCTACCGAACTCGGACATGTCGAAGCTGATGAGTGCATCCTTGCTGCCAAAGAGGTACTCGGCGAGCGTCTTGGCGAGCTCGGTCTTGCCCGTGCCGGTGGGACCAAGGAAGATAAAGCTGCCGCCGGGGCGACGCGAATCCTTGAGCGGAGAGCGGCTGCGGCGCACGGCCTTGGCAACGGCCTCGACAGCCTCATCCTGACCGATGATGCGCGTCTTGAGCACGCTTTCGGCTTGCAGCAGGCGACGGCTCTCGCTCTCGGTAAGCGAGGACACCGGCACGCCCGAAGTCACGGACACGATATCGGCGATCTGACTCACATCGATGGTGAGCGGGCTGGCGTCGAGCTCGGCGGTCCAGGCGGCCTTGGCCTCGGCGAGCTCAATCTCGGCGGCCTTCTGCTGCTCGGTGATCTCGGCGGCCTTGTTCATGTCGTCGCTCTCGGTGGCCTCCTGCGCGGCGGCCTTAAGCTCCTCCACGCGATGCTCGGCCTCGCGCACCGGCTCGGGCGCGCGATTCGCGGCGATGCGAGCGCGGGCGCCGGCCTCGTCAATGAGGTCGATGGCCTTATCGGGCAGGAAGCGATCCTGGATGTAGCGGTTGGAAAGGTTCGCGGCAGCCTCGATAGCACCCTGCGTATAGCGCACATGGTGGTGCTCCTCGTAGCGCGGCTTGAGCGCGGTCAGGATCTTGACCGTGTCCTCGACGCTCGGCTCCTCGACATCGATGGTCTGGAAGCGACGCTCGAAGGCCGGGTCCTTGGTGAGGTACTTGCGGAATTCCTCGGCCGTGGTGGCACCGATAATCTGGAAGGCGCCGCGCGCAAGCACGGGCTTGAGCATGGAACTCGCGTCGATGGAGCCCTCGGCAGAACCGGCACCGATGATGGTGTGCATCTCGTCGATAAACAGGATGACGTCGTCGGCTTCGGTGGCCTCCTGAATCACGTTCTTGAGGCGCTCCTCAAACTCGCCGCGATACTTGGCACCCGCCACGAGGCCCGGCAGGTCGAGCGTCCAGATATTCTGGTTCATGAGGTTCTCGGGCACGTTGCCGGCTGCAATCTGCTGAGCCAGGCCCTCGACGATGGCCGTCTTGCCCACGCCGGGGTCGCCCAGAATGAGCGGGTTGTTCTTGGTGCGGCGCGAAAGAATTTCCATCATACGCTGGACTTCCTTATCGCGACCGATTACAGGGTCGAGCTCGCCGTCGCGCGCCTTCTGCGTGAGGTTGGTCGCGAACTGCTTAAGCGTATCGGTGCCACTTCCCTTTTGCTGAGAGGCATCCGAGCCGCTAAAGAACGGCAGGCCCGCACCGGGACGACCAGCACCGGCGCCGGCGAGCGGACGCTTCTTGTCCTGGTCCTTGGCGGTGAGTTTCTCGATAGCCTTTTTGATAGAGGCGGACGACACACCAAGGCGCATGAGGATGTCCATGGCCATGCCGTTGCCCTCTTCGACGATGCCGATCAGCAAGTGCTCGGTCGACACGTAGGTCTGGTTGTTCTCACGCGCCACGCGGAATGAACGCTCCATCACGCTAATGACGAGCGGCGTAAAGGCGAGCTTGGCCGCCTCGGTCTCCTCACTGGGCTCGGGAACCGTGGTCTGGACCTCTTTGAGAGTATCCATGATGTCATCGTAGGAGATGTCGAGCGAGCGCAGCGCCTCGGCGGCAATGCCCTCGTCCTCCTTGGCAAGCGCGAGCAGCAGGTGCTCGGTGCCCACCTTATTTGAATGAAGATCGAGCGCCTCTTGCTTGGCCATGGACATGACCTTACGCGCGCGATCGGTAAATCTATCTAACATGCTCGTTTCCTTACATGAGTTCATCGAAATCAAAACGCCCGCCCGTCGGCGGCGCTTTTGTCTCTTTACCCACAGGTTGTCTATGTTAACAGCTGGAGGAATATCTATAAACCCGGCTCACATGAATGCAGGTTATGACCGCATCGCGGGACTCACCGCGCGATGCGCGACAGGCGCCCCGCAAGAGAAACCCTAGGCGTCTTTCACCACGTCGGGATTCGTCGCACGCGATGCGCGATAGGCATCGGCCTCCTTGGAGACGCGTTCGAGCAGCTCGGATGTATCGACGCCCTCGACTTGCGCGACCGTTTCCCCCGTCTGCATGGCGACCGTCCTCAGGTACGCGCACGCGCTGTCCCCCAGCTGCTCGAGGTCTATCTCCTCGCCGCCCTCCCGGGCAAAGCCGACCGCCATCACAAAGCCCATGATGCCCGAGACCAGAAAGCCCACCGCAAAGCTCGAATCTGCCTTGAGCTCTTCTCCGTCGGGGTGGACGATCTCTCTCACGCGGTCGATGATGATCGTATGGATGCCCTGCACGACCTGCTCGGCGGCACCCGCCCTCATGGTGATGACGATGCGCCGCAGCAGGCAGCGGACGTCGCGCCGGTCGAACGCCGAAAGGTCGCCCTCGCTCGAAAAATGCCAGAGGACATCGGTGATGAGCTCGTTATCCTGCAGCAGCTGGGCTATGGCGATGGCGACGAGTTCATCGAAATCGTGAAAATAGTAGTAAAACGTTCCGCGATTGCACTGGGCGGCGCGGGTCACCTCGCCAACCGACAGCTCGAAGATGCTGTTGTTCTCGATGAGCTCCCAAAACGCCTCGATGATACGGGTGCGTGCATCGGGCGCATCGGCGTCCTTACGCGGTCTCGCCATGCGCCTCACCGCACCCCTGCGCCTTGGCGTTCATGATGAGCATCTGAAGACGGTTCTCCACGTTGGCGAAGCTCACGTCGGGATCGTAGTCGAGCGGCAGGAACTGCGCCGTGGGATACTGCTCCTTGAGCGCATGGATGAGCCCGCGCCCCACGACATGGTTGGGCAGACACCCGAACGGCTGCAGGATCACGAAGTTGCGGCAGCCGCGCTTGGCGTGCTCGAGGATCTCCGCCGGAATCAGCACGCCCTCGCCCGCATCGAACGTATGGTGCAGGATCTTATCGCTCGCGCGCACGAGCTCGGGCATGCGCGTCGGCGGCTCGTAGAGCGGGCTCGCCGCGCCCAGGCGGTCGCAACGGTCGTGCGCGAGCTCGAACAGGTTGTCCGCCGTGGCGTACCAGGCCTTTTCGGGCAGCGACAGGTCGACGTGGAACTCGCGCGACTGCGCATGCTTGTAGAAATAGGTCTTGCGGATTACGTCGGTCATGCGCGCCTCGATGACCTCGAGCCCGTTGTCCTCGAGGTAGCGCTCGATCTCGTGGTTGGCGCCGAGATGGAAATTGAGCAGGTACTCGCCCACGATGAGAACGGTCGGATGCGGGTTCGAGCGGTCGTACGGAACGGCGTCCATGATCGCAAGCGCGCGTTTGAAGCCCGTCGCCTGGCCTCTCAGCCCGGAGCGCTCCATGCCCTCGATAACCTCATCGAGCGCGCGGTCGAACGCAGCGTCCGCCGCGCCCTTCTCGAGCTCGTAGGGACGGATGCGCCTAAGCATGGCCTCGAGGGCATCGATCATGGGAAGACCGTAGGCGATCTGGATGCTCGGGCCAAGGCCGAGCTTGAAGCCCGGATGCGCATTGTGGGCATCGACGTCGTCGTTGGTGAGCACCGGGACATAGTCGTATCCCGCGTCGTCGAGCGCGCGGCGCAGCAGGGGCATGTAGTGCGTCAGGCGGCAGTCGCCGATATACTTGCCAGTCACCACGGCGACGTCGTGCGGGTCGTACTTACCGCTCTCGAGTGCCGCGAGCGCCTCGCCGATTACGATTTGCGCGGGGAAGCAGATGTCGTTGTGCACATAGCGTTTGCCCAGGCGGATGGCATCCTCGCGCCCGATATCAAGGGCCTCGGCGCGCACGCCCTGATTGCGCATCGCCGCGGTCATGAGCCTGCAGAACGCATGGGAGGTGTTGGGGACCAGCGCGATCTTGTCGTGCCGGTCGCGCTTGGTGTACTTGACCTTATACGGGTCGTCGAGCGGATGGACCGCGTGCACCCGGGCGCCCTCGGCACGCTCCTCCGCGCGACGACGGTTGACTGACTCGATAAACGAACGCACGCGAATGCCCATGGGACCGGCGACGTCGCTCTCATCGAGCTTGATCATCATCGGAACCTTGGAGCCCATCTCGCCCATCATGCGCGCGATCTCGTCGGTGAGATACGCATCGTGGCCGCAGCCGAAGCTGCCCATCTGCACGAGCTCGAGCTCGGGCGTCGATGCGACGATGACCGCGCACGACAGCATGCGCGCATGGTAGTTGTTCACGATGTCGATGCGGCTGTTGGAAAGATCGACGTTGCAGACCCCCGGCACCGCATCGGGCGTCAGCACGGGGATGCCGCGCTCAGAGAAGAGCTTGGGCAGCCCGTGGTTGACCAGCGGGTCGTTGTGGTACGGGCGCGAAGCGATCACCACCGCGTAGCCGCCGTCCTCGCGCACGTTCTCGAGCACCTGCCTGCCGCGCAGCTGCAGCTGGTTCTCAAACGTCTGCTGCGCGCGGTCCGCCTGCTCGGTCGCCTCGGCAACCAGGTCGGCATCGATATCGAAGGTCTCCTTGCACCACGCCTTGAGCTGGCGGTTTCGGTCGCCCTCGTCGTACCAGTGGAACAGCGGCGTATCGAACGGAACGCCGAAACGCTCCTCCGGGTTATCGGAATTGCGCATCACGTAGGGGTATCCCTTTACGACGGCGCACATCCACTCGCTGGTAGAGGCGGTGTTTTCGGTGGGCACCGTCGTGATGATGGGCATGAAGATGCGGTCGACGCCGGCGTCGACGAGATTGCGGATGTGCCCGTGGACGAGCTTGGCCGGGAAGCACACGGTGTCGGATGTGACGTGCGCCAGACCGCGCTCGTACATCGCCTTGGTGCTGCGTCCCGAGACGCGCACCTTAAAGCCGAGCGTGCTGAAGAACGTCGACCAGAACGGCATGGTGTCCCAGAACTCGAGCACACGGGGAATGCCGATCGTGACATCGCGCCCCCCGCTGACGGGAACCGTGGGGTACGACTCGAACAGCAGCTTCTCGCGGTCGACAAAGAGATTGGGGGCAGCCGCGGTCCGGTCGCGCCCCGTGCCGGGTGCCTGTGCCTCGCAAGCACCCTGCGGACGCAGCTCCTCCGCCGCGGGAACCTCGCGCACGAGCTCATCCCATGAGATGGCGCCGCCGCGCGGGCAGCGATTGCCCGTGACGTAAAGCGAGCCGTCGCCAAATGCCACGACCGCGCGCTGGCAGCGGTTGTTGCACCGACGGCAGGTAACGCCGCCGAACTCGCGATGCTCGAAGCGCTCCACGGCATCGAGCCCGATAGACGACGTGCCGGCGTCGCCCTTGCGGCATTCCTCGCGCGCGAGCAGGGCGATACCGATAGCGCCCATCAGCCCCGGGTGGGGCGCACGCGTGACGGGTTTGCCCAGATACTGCTCGAATGCGCGCAGCACCGCGTCGTTTCGGAACGTGCCGCCCTGGACGACGACTTTGTCGCCCAGACGGTTGAGATTTGAAACGCGAATGACCTTGGTGAACACGTTCTCGATAATCGAACGGCAGAGACCGGCCATGATGTCGCCCGGACCCTTACCGCGCCGCTGCTCGGAAACGACGCTGCTGTTCATGAACACCGTGCAGCGCGTGCCGAGATCGACCGGGTGCGGCGCGAACAGCGCTTCCTTGGCAAAGTCCTCGGCGCTATAGCCGAGCGAGGCGGCAAAGTTCTCGATGAACGAGCCGCAGCCGGACGAGCACGCCTCGTTGAGCGAAATATTGTCGATGCACTTGTTGCGGATTTTGAAGCACTTGATGTCCTGACCGCCAATGTCGATGATGAAATCAACATCCGGGCAGAAATGGCGCGCCGCGCGGAAGTGCGCGACCGTCTCGACCAGACCGAAATCCACGCCGAAGGCATTCTGGATGAGCGCTTCGCCGTAGCCGGTGACCGCCGAGGACACGATATGTACGCGGTCGCCGCACAGCTCGTACAGCTTGGTGAGCTGCTCGCGGATAACGTCCGCCGGATTGCCCTTGTTGGACTGGTAGTGGTGGAACAAAATCTGGTCGTCCTCACCGATGAGCACCAGCTTGGTGGTGGTGGAGCCGCAGTCGATGCCGAGATATGCGTCGCCCTCGTACATGGTGACGTTCTGCGTCATGACATCGTGCATGGCGTGACGGTTCTTGAACTCCTCGTACTGCTGCTCATCCTCGAACAGCGGCGGCAGGTAGTTGGCAACGACCGGAGCGTCTGCCGCCTTTTCGAGCGCCGCGAGCAGCGAATCGACCGTGTAGGTCTTCTGCGTGCCGCCTGCGTACTCCGCCGCGCCCGCCGCGATGGCATACGGCGCGAGAGCCGGGAAGTGCGCGTGCGCATCATCCAGCTTCAGCGTCTCCTGAAAGCGCTTCTGCAGCCCCTTGAAGAAGAACAGCGGGCCGCCG
>UROA01000029.1 GCA_900549355.1 uncultured Collinsella sp.
GGCAGGGCGCGGTCGGAATCGGTCTGGGTCACGACCACGCGGGGGAACGCCGGAACCAGAACGTCAACGATACCCGCCACGTCCTTATCGGCCAGCGCGGCACACAGCAGCATGGGGCGGTTCTTCACGCACGGATCGATCTCGTCCAGCGCGCTCACAAAGTTCTCGCAGCTCTGGGGGTTATGGCAGGCGTCGATCAGCTTGAGCGGTTCAGTTCCCAGTACATCAAATCGGCCCGGCGTGGGGCAGCCCATAAGCGACGCATCGAGCTTGTCATGGTCGAGCTCGCGGCCCAGATAGCCCTCGCACAGCATAATCGCGCACGCGGCATTCTGCGGCTGATAGGCCGGCTTGACCATGCTCGACGTATAGATCGCACGCGGCGTGGTGCAGCTAAACTCAACCGTATCGCCCACGTGCTCCGGCACCTTAGTCGTGGCGTGGCTTACCACGAGCGGCACGACGCCGCACTCGCGACAACGAGCATCCATCACGCGTTGAACACTCGCCTCATGCGTGCCCTCGCCCAGCACAACCAGACGTCCGGGCTTGATAACCGCCGCCTTCTCACCCGCAATGGCCTCAAGCGTGTCGCCCAGGATGCGCGTGTGATCGAGCCCAATGCCCGTAATGGCAACGGCGACGGGATCGGTCGCACTCGTGGCGTCCCAACGACCGCCCATGCCGACCTCGAGTACGGCAACATCCACCGCGGCCTCGGCAAACACTACAAGTGCGGCAGCCGTCAGCAGGTCAAACGGCGTGATGGTATAAGCGCGCTCCCCCGCCGCCACACGGTGCGCATTCACGCGGCGCCCCGCCTCGACAGCTGCCGAAACGCCACGGGCAAAGGCCTCGTCGCTCACAACGCGCCCGTCAACCTCCATGCGCTCGGGATAACGCACCAGCTGCGGCGACGTATACAGCGCGGTCTTGAGCCCCTCGCCGCGAAGAATGGCAGCCGAAAAACGCGTCGTCGAAGTCTTGCCATTGGTACCGGCAACCTGAATGCAATCAAAGTACTCGTCCGGACGCCCCAGCTCATCGAGCATATCGACAACAGTCTCAAGCAGAGGACCAGCATCCCCAGAAATCCGCCCCGTATCAGCAGCAAGCCCAACAGCCTCATCAAACGAAAGCAACTCGAACGAGAAAGGAACGACATACGACCCAGAACGCTTAGCCATAACCCAAAGTCCCCCATAACAGAAAAAGAGGCCCACCAAGAAGAATGAGCCCCTCGCGTTGACAATTTCAGCCTTTACCCGATTGCAGCAAGATCAAGGCCACAACCCAGTGGCCCCAACACGCCAGATGCAAACAACCACGTAAACGAACTAGGAGCGGCCCGATACTTTGCTCGCCGCAAGTTCCGCACGCAAAGGACAGCACTTAATGTGCTGTCCGTCTTGCGCAGGACTGTCCGCAGCGGAGAGCAAAGCATCGGGACGCGCCCCCAAGTTAGACCTACGAGAAGTCAGCAACCTGAGCAGTCAGCGCCGCCAGGATCTCCTTGAGCTCAGCTGCACGGTCCCTCTTCTTCTGGACCACCGCGGGCGCGGCCTTGGCCACAAAGCCCTCGTTCGCGAGCGTCTTCTCGCAGCCGGCGAGCTCCTTCTGAGCCGCGGCAATCTCCTTCTCCAGGCGCGCCTTCTCGGCCGAAAGGTCAACCTTGCCCTCGAGCACCACAAAGACCTCGACGCCGCTGTCAACAACAGCGATGCTCGCAGCCGGCTTATCAACGTCGGCACCCATGACCAGCGAAGCCGTGTTGGCCAGCGGCTCAATCGTGGAGCGCAGGCTCTCGAGCTTCGCGATGTCCTCGGCACCGGCGCGCACGACCACGTCGAGCTCGGCCTTGGGGCTCAAGCGGTAACGCGAACGCGTGGCGCGGGCGGCGGAAACGACGGTGCGGCACAGCTCAAACGCGCGCTCGGCGGGCTCGTCGACGTACTTGGCATAGTCGGCGGGCTCGGGCCACTTGGCGATCATGAGCGCCTCGGCGCGGTTCACGTTGCCCTCGGCGTCCAGATCGAGCACACTCGCCGGCATGTTGTCCCAGATCTCCTCGGTGACAAACGGCATAAGCGGGTGCATCAGGCGAATGGAAGTGTCGAGCACAAAGATCAGGTTGCGCTGAGCCTGCAGACGGCCCTCGCCCTTCAGGCGGGCCTTGGTGACCTCGACGTACCAGTCGCAGACCTCGTTCCAGAAGAACTGCTGCACGCCGCGGGCCATGTCGCCAAAGGTGTAGTTCTCGATACCCTCGGTGACCATCTTCACGGCCTTGGCCAGGCGGCTGAACATCCAGGCGTCGGCCGGCGTCTCCACGACAGGCTCACCGAGCGTGTAGCCCTCCATGTTCATGAGCAGGAAACGGCTGGCGTTCCAGATCTTGGTCACAAACGACTTGGCCTGGTCGGTACGCGGACTGTCGATAAGTTTCTTGGTCTTCTTGTCGATATTCGCGTCGAACTTGACGTCCTGGTTGGTGGTGCACAGCGTGAGCAGGTTGTAGCGCATGGCGTCGGCGCCGTACATACCAATGAGGTCCATGGGGTCAACGCCGTTGCCCTTGGACTTGGACATGCGGCTGCCGTCCTTGGCCAGGATCGTCGGGTAGATGACGACGTCCTTAAACGGCACCTCGTCCAGGAAGTACAGCGAGCTCATGACCATGCGGGCGACCCACAGCGCGATGATGTCGCGTGCGGTGACGAGCGCCGTCGTGGGGTGATGGCCCTCGAGCAGCTCCGGCTTTTGCGGCCAGCCCTGCGTGGCGAAGGTCCACAGCTGCGAGCTGAACCAGGTGTCCAGCACGTTCTCGTCCTGATGCACATGATGGCCGCCGCACTTGGGGCACACATCGGTGTCCTCGGTAAGAGCGTCCTCCCAGCCGCAGTCCTCGCAGTAGAACACGGGGATGCGGTGGCCCCACCACAGCTGGCGGCTAATGCACCAGTCCTTAAGGTTCTCCATCCAGGTGGTGTAGGTCTGCGTCCAGCGCGCGGGGTGGAAGGTAACCTTACCGGAGTTAACGGCGTCAAGCGCCGGCCCCTTGAGCTTGTCAACGGCCACAAACCACTGCTCGGACAGCCACGGCTCAAGCGCGGCGTCGCAGCGGTAGCAGTGCATGACGGAGTGATCGAGGTCCTCGACGTGATCGAGCAGGTCGTGCTCCTCGAACCACTTGATGACGGCCTCGCGGCACTCGTCGCGGTTCATGCCGGTGAACTCGCCGTAGCCCTCGACGACCACCGCGTGCTCGTCGAAGATGTTGATCTGCGGCAGGTCGTGGGCCTGACCCATGGCATAGTCGTTGGGGTCGTGAGCAGGCGTTACCTTGACGAAGCCAGAGCCGAAATTGGCGTCGACATGCCAATCCTCAAAGATGGGGATCTCGCGGTCGACGATGGGAAGCTTGACGGTCTTACCCACAAAAGCGGCCTTCTCGGGGTCCTTCGGGGAAACGGCAACGCCCGTGTCGCCGAGCATGGTCTCGGGGCGCGTGGTGGCGACGACGATGTAGTCCTGGCCGTTGACCGGCTCGGTCAGCGGGTAGCGCAGGTGCCACAGGTGGCCCTTCTCGTCCTTATATTCGGCCTCGTCGTCCGAGATGGCGGTGGTGCAGTTGGGGCACCAGTTAACGATACGCTTGCCACGGTAGATCAGGCCGTCGTGGTACCAATCGCAGAAGACCTTGCGCACGGCCTGTGCGTAATCCTCGTCCATGGTGAAGCGCTCGTTGTCGAAGTCGACGGAGCAGCCCATGCGCTTGATCTGCTCGACGATGATGCCGCCGTACTCGTGGGTCCAGTCCCAGCAGGCGTCGACAAACTTGTCGCGACCGATCTCCAGGCGGCTGATGCCCTCGCTCTTGAGCTTCTTGTCGACCTTGGTCTGCGTAGCGATACCGGCGTGGTCGGTGCCGAGCACCCAGCGCGTGGACTTGCCGCGCATGCGGGCCATGCGGATGATGGCGTCCTGGATGGAGTCGTCGGTAGCGTGGCCCATGTGGAGCTTGCCGGTCACGTTGGGAGGCGGAATGGTGACGGTGCAGTCGCCCACGCCCTCACGGCGCTTGTAGTAGCCGCCGTCGAGCCACTTCTGCAGGATCGCCGGCTCGTTGGTCGACGGATCGTAGTTCTTGGGCATCTCTTCCATATATCTCTCCCTTGCCCGTCGGGGAGGAATGCAGGCCCGCCAGGGTCTGCATTCCTCCCCTTAGGTATCGATTACTTCAGTCTGATATGACTTCGCTGAGGCTTAAACAAACACACAGAATAACACAGGTAGTTGGGGTTATTGCGTATATATAAAATAGCCTCCGACCGCGGGTGGTCGGAGGCTATTTGCAAGTACGTTTTTGGCTGGGTTAGCCGTAGATGCGTTGGGGCTGTTCTTCGCCCTTTACGGAGGCTTCGGTCACGACGACCTTGGAAACGCCCTCCTCGCTGGGCAAGTCGAACATCGTCTGCTGCAGCACGTCCTCGCAGATGGAGCGCAGGCCGCGGGCGCCGGTCTTGCGGGCGAGTGCCATGCGGGCGATCTCGTGCAGGGCGGCGTCCTCGAACTCAAGCTCAACGTCCTCGAGCTGGAACATCTTGCGGTACTGGCGCACCACGGCGTTCTTGGGCTCAGTCAGGATCGACACCAGGTCGTCCTCGTCGAGCGCCTGCGTCTGGGTGACGACGGGCGTACGTCCCACAAACTCGGGGATCATGCCAAAGGCGTTGAGGTCCTGCGGGAGCACCTGGCGCAGCAGGTCGTTCTCGTCGACCGAGGTGGGGCCGGCGATCTCGGAGTTAAAGCCCACACCCTTGTTGCCCACGCGGTCGGCGATGATCTTGTCCAGACCCACAAAGGCACCACCGCAGATGAACAGGATGTTGGTCGTGTCGATCTGCAGCAGCTCCTGCTGGGGATGCTTGCGGCCGCCGGTGGGCGGAACGCTTGCCACCGTGCCCTCAAGAATCTTAAGCAGCGCCTGCTGAACGCCCTCGCCCGAAACATCGCGGGTGATGGAGAGATTCTCGGCCTTGCGGGCGATCTTGTCGATCTCGTCCACGTAGATAATGCCGACCTGCGCGCGCTCAATATCGCCATCGGCGGCGTTGATGAGCTTGAGCAGGATGTTCTCCACATCCTCGCCCACGTAACCGGCCTCGGTGAGCGCAGTGGCGTCGGCGATGGCAAACGGCACCTCGAGGATGCGGGCGAGCGTCTGGGCCAACAGAGTCTTACCGGTACCGGTGGGACCGAGCAGCAGGATGTTGGACTTGGCGAGCTCTACCTCGTCCATATCGTCATCGAACTGCGAGCCCATGTCGTCGTCAAAGGCAGACACCGCAGCGCCGCCCTCAATCACGCGGCGATAGTGGTTGTACACGGCCACCGACATGGCGCGCTTGGCGTCCTCCTGACCCATAACATAGGCCGAAAGCTCGTCATAGATCTCGTGCGGCGTCGGCACGTGCGTGATGACCTGGCGGTCGTCCTCGAGCTCAAAGCCCTCGGTCTCGGGGTCCACGGCGGGCTGCCCAGCAGCCTGGCCGTGGTCGTTGAGGAAGCCTGGCAGCTTGCCGTTGCGGGCAGCGTCCATAAAGTCCGAAGCCAGCGACTCCTCCAGAATCTCGGAGCAAGCGGCGACGCACTCGTCACAGATAAAGATGTTGGTCGGGCCCTTTACGAGGCGACGGACCTGGCCCTGCTCTTTTCCGCAGAAGGAGCAGCGGATAGGGTTGCCGTTCTCGTCAAAGTTGTCCTGCATGTTTCCTGCCATCCTAGGCATCCTTCGCGGCGAGATCGCGCGAGGTGACGATACGGTCAATCAAGCCGTAGTCGAGGGCCTCGGCAGCGGTCAGGTAGTTGTCGCGCTCGGTATCGGCCTGGACCTTCTCGATGGGCTGGCCCGAGGCGTCGGACAGGATCTGGTTGAGCTCGCGACGGGTCTTCTTGATCTCCTCGGCAACGATCTCAATCTCGGTCTGCTGACCCTGGGCACCGCCGCTGGGCTGGTGAATCATGACCTTGGAGTGCGGCAGGCAGAAGCGCTTGCCCTTGGCGCCGGCCGAAAGCAGCACAGCGGCCATAGACGCGGCCATGCCGACGCAAATGGTGGAGACCTGCGGCTTAATGAAGTTCATGGTGTCAAGAATCGCCAGGCCGGAGTAGACCTCGCCACCGGGCGAATTGATGTAGAGCGAGATATCCTTCTCGGCATCCTGGCTCTCAAGATGCAGCAGCTGGGCAACGACCAGGTTGGCGCTGACGGAGTTGATCTCCTCGCCCAAGAAGATGATGCGGTCGTTGAGCAGGCGCGAATAGATATCGTAGCTGCGCTCGCCGCGCGGCGTCTGCTCGATAACGTATGGCACGAGGGCGGAATCGAACTTGGCGATCATACGCATCTCCATTTCTCTCTTGCGGACCAAATTGGTTCTAGATAAACGTACGGTGCCCGCATGCTATGCATTGGCTGGCACCGTACGAAGCAACCGGATAACCGGTGTATAACTTTACCCCATCACGGGCGCGCGCATGCGCTCGTGGGCAAGGTGGCGAGAATTACTCGGCGTCCTTGGCGGTCTCGTCGACCTCGGTCACCTTGGCGTTCTCGACCAGGTGGTCGACGGCCTTGGAGCGACGGATGGACTCGCGGACGGCAGGCATGCGGCCATCAGCGATGAACTCGGCCTTGGAAGCCTCGACGTCCTTGACGCCGGCCTTCTCGAACTCGGCGTTGATGTCGTCCTCGGTGACCTCGATCTTGAGCTCGCGGGCGAGGGCGTCCAGAGCCAGGGACTCACGGGCAACGTCGTTGGCCTGCTTGTGCAGGTCGCCGATGAACTGCTCCATGGTCAGACCGGAAGCGGGCAGCCAGGTGTCCAGCGTCATGCCGCGGGCAGCGAGGTTGGACAGGAAGTTCTGGCCAAGCTCCTCAAAGACGGACTGCTCGTAGTCGGCATCCATCTCGTCGAGCTGCAGGCGCTCGGCGAGAGCGGAGACGCAACGGTTCTCCTTCTCGGCCGGCAGGCGGGAAGCCTTGTCCTGCTCGATCTCGATCTTGATGGCGTCGCGCATGGCCTCGATGCTGTCGAAGCCGAAGTCGGACTTGACGAGCTCGTCGGTGAGCTCGGGGGTGTTGCGGACCTTGATGCCCTTGACGGTGACCTCGACGGTGTGGGTCTCGGCCTCCTCGCCCTCCTCGACCTCGTCGGTCCAGGTGACGGTCTTGACGTCGTCAACGTTAGCGCCGATCAGGGCCTCGTTGAACTCCTTGGGGTTGCTGTCGCTACCGGCGATGAGCATGCGGCCCTCGGCGGCAAAGCTGTCGGCGTTCTCGACGGCCTTGAGGTCGACGGTCACATAGTCGTCAGCCTCGACGGCGCGACCCTCGACGTCCTCGAAGGTGGCACGGTAGTTGAGGAGCATCTCGACCTGGTTGTTGATCTCGGACTCGGTGACCTCCGCAGGGGGCATCTCGATCTCGACGGCATCGAAGGAGGAGAGCTCAGCGGCGGGACGCAGGGAGAACTCGACGGTGTAGGTGTAGTCCTCGTGATCCTTGGCGAGGTCGAGCTCCTTGTAGTCACCGTTCTTGGTGGGGACGATGTCCAGCTCGTTGAGGACGGCGGGCTCGTTGGCGGCGATCAGGTCGTTGGTGGCCTGAGCGAGGGTAGCCTCGGCGCCAAGAGCGGAGTCGATGACCGGACGGGGAGCCTTACCGGCACGGAAGCCCGGGAAGCGGTACTTCTTGGCGGTGTCCTTGTAGGCCTTCTTGATCGCGGCGTCGACGTCGGCGGCCGGGATGGTGACCGTAGCGGTGAGCTTGGCGTCCTTGACGTCAGAAGCGGTGATGTTCAACACGTTCCTCCTCATACTGCCCAGCTTATCTGAGGTGCTGGTACCTTTATGCAACAAAGAGTCGCGACGGCAGGAGCCGACGCAGGTGCGTTGGTGCGGGCGAAAGGACTCGAACCTTCACGGGAATCCCACCAGAACCTAAATCTGGCGCGTCTACCAATTCCGCCACGCCCGCATGAGCGCACAGACTAGGAATGATAGCAGATACGAACGGCAAGCGCACGCACACCTTTTACAGGCTCACGACCTCACCACGAGAGCAAGCCAATAGAGCACGCCACCCCATCTCATAAGTTGCGGTGGGACTCGGCAGTCTGGCGGTACTGGCCATGTGCCGGAAAGCGTGTCCCGGTTTGGAGCCTCGGAATGGGATGTAATTTCCGCTATAGCCATCAACCGGAAACTGCAACCCGTTTTGAGCCCCTATTCCGGGATGCACTTTCCGCCAAGGGCCTCAAACGGAAACTGCAGCCCACAATTCAGTTGAAAAGTGGGCTGCAGTTTCCCAGGGCTAGGCAAAGAGCGGCGGATGCGTCGCCTCGTCTACTCCCCCAGCAGGGCCTTCTCGGGCGTGATCGGCAGTGAGCGAACCTGATGTCCGGTGGCGTGCGCCACGGCCGAAGCAACGGCGGCGAGCGGCGTGTTGATGACGACCTCGCCGATCGACTTGGCGCCAAACGGGCCCGTCGGCTCGTAGCTCGGCTCAAAGGCCACGCGGATGCTGCCGATATCCAGGCGCGTGGGCAGCTTGTAGCTCATAAAGTTGCCGGTGCGCAGGCGGCCACGGTCGTCGTGCTCGACGATCTCGTAGAGCGCATGACCGATACCCTGGGCAATGCCGCCCTCGGCCTGGACGCGAGCGAGCGCCTCGTTGATCACGGTGCCGCAGTCGACGGCCGCCGCGTAATCCACCACGGTCACCTTGCCGGTGGCCTTGTCGACCTCGACCTCGGCAATGCCGGCCATAAACGGCGGAGGCGAAACGGGCAGGCAGGCAGAGGCATGCGAGGTGAGCGCATCGCCGCCCGCAATGTTCTTGACGCACAGGTTGGCAAAGTCGCGCAGCGTGAGGTAGCGACCGCGCTCGCGAGCGGCACGCTCGTCGGACAGGCGCACGTACTGACCATCAAAGACCACGTCGGCGGCGTCAACGTCCCACATCTGGGCGGCCTTGGCGCAAATCTTCTCGCGCAGCTCGGCTGCGGCGTTCTTGGCGGCAAGGCCCGTCACGTAGGTACCGGAGCTCGCGTACGAGCCGGCGTCGAACGGCGACACGTCGGTGTCTACGCCGCGCACCACAATCTGCGAGCTCTCCACGCCCAGCTCCTCGGCGGCAATCTGCGCCAGGATCGTATCGACGCCCATGCCGTTATCGGTGGCGCCGGTGCCGATGGTAATGAAGCCGTCCTCTTCCAGGCGCATGTCGATGCCGGCGATGTCCACGTTGGAGATACCCGAGCCCTGCATGGTGAGCGCACAGCCCAGGGCGCGCACGCGGTCGCCCAGGTCCACGGCCAGCGGCTTGTCGCGCCAACCGATCATGTCCATCGCGCGCAGCAGGCAACGGTCGAGCGCGCAGGCGTTGAGCTTCTCGTTGTAGTACTGCGGCATGATCTCGCCCTCGTGCACCATGTTCTTAAGGCGCAGGTCGGCAGGGTCCATGTGCAGCATGTCGGCGAGCTCGTTGACGGCGCTCTCCACGGCAAACTGGCCCTGGGTGGCACCGTAGCCACGATACGCGCCGCCGCGGTTGGTGTTGGTGTAGACGGCGTCCCCCCTAAAGCGGCTCGCCTTCACATGGTTGTAGATGGGTAGGCTCTTGTGGCCCGAAAGGCCGATCGTCGTGGTGGCGTGCTCGCCGTACGCGCCGGCGTTGGACAACGTATGCAGGTCGATGGCCGTGATGGTGCCGTCGTTCATGGCGCCCAGCTTAACGGTCATCTGCATCTGGTGGCGAGAGTTGCCCGCGGTGATGGTCTCCTCACGGGTGTAGCAGCAATAGCTCGGACGGCTGGTCTGCTGGGTGACGAACGCCACGAAGATCTCGCAGCAGCCCGTCTGCTTGGAGCCAAAGCCGCCACCGATGCGCGGCTTGATGACTTGCACCTGCGACTGCGGGATGTCGAGCGACTGCGCGACCATGCGGCGCACGTGGAAGGGCACCTGCGTCGAGGTGGTCACTGAGATGCGCCCGAACGCGTCGGTCGTCGCGAAGGCTCGGAAGGTCTCCATGGGCGCGGTCTGCGTGGCCTGGCTGGTGTAAGTGCGCTCAAAGACGATGTCGCTCTGGGCGAAGACCTCGTCCAGATCGCCAAAATCGCTGGTACCGCTGCACACCAGGTTGCGAGCAACGTCGCCGCCCTGCGGGAACATAAAGGTCACGTCGCCCTCGGGGTGGACCACGATGTCACTATCGAGTGCCTGGGTAAAGTCGAGCAGCGGCTCGAGTACCTCGTAGTCGACCTTGATGAGCTTGAGTGCCTTGTCGGCGGCCTCCTCGGTCTCGGCGGCGACGATCGCCACCTCCTCGTTTTGGTAACGGACGAGGTTCTCGAGAATCAGGCGGTCGTAGGGCGAAGGCTGCGGATAGCTCTGGCCGGCAATGGTAAAGCGACGCTGGGGCACGTCCTCGTAGGTGTAGACGCCCACTACACCGGGCACCTTCAGGGCGCGCGACGTATCGATGGAGCGGATCTTGGCGCGGGCATAGGGGCTGCGCTTGAGTTTGACGATGAGCGCACCGGCGAGCCCCGGCGGGCCCCATGTCGCCCGTGTAGACGGGACGACCCTCGAGCAGGGCCTTCGAGTCTTTCTTGGGCTGCTTGTGGGTAATCTGCTTGTAGGAGACGCCGTCGCAGCTGGTGTCGTTGACGGGCAGCTCGGGCATCTCGAAGCCCACCTGCACGCCGGACTCGTTGAGGAAGCGCACAATGGCGCGCAGCTGGCTTTCGTAGCCACTGCAACGGCAGAGGTTGCCGGCAAGCTGGCGCGAGAGCTCCTCGCGCGTGGCGACGAGGCTCGGGTCCTCCTTGGCGGCGCGGGCAAGCGCCAGCACGTTCATGATAAGACCGGGGGCGCAAAAACCGCACTGCTCGGCGCCTTCGGCAGCCATCGCACGGGCCAGCGCCTCAGACTCGGCTTTGAGGCCCTCGAGCGTGGTGATGGTATGGCCCTCAACGCGAGCGGCGGGAACCGAGCAGCTCAGCACCGGGTCGCCGTCGAGCCACACCGTGCACAGACCGCAGTTGGTGGTCTCGCAGGCGCAGCGCACCGACGCGCAGCCCTGCTCGCGCAGCAGCGCAAAGAGCATGGTGTCGGGGGCAATCTGAACCTTGACCTTGCGGCCGTTGAGCGTAAAGGAAAGATCGATGAGTTTGGCAGCCATTAGCGCACCTCGCTAGAATCGACGCCGGGCACGCGGCGGCAGGAATACTCGTCCGTGGCGAACTTAGGAATCTGCACGGTCTCGAGCTCGCGGGCAAGCGCGGCCGAAAGCTCGATGCCGGCGGCGCGGCGCACGGCCTGGATGGCGAGCGGGGCAGAGATGCGGCGGCGGTAGTCGGCCGAGCCCCACAGGTTGGTGCCGTAGCCCAGCGAGCGCACGGATGCGGCCAGGGCGCGAAGCTCGTCCTCGGAAGGATGCTCGTTGGTAAGGCCGCACGCCTCGCCCTGCAGCAGGGTCGCGCGCAGCGGGCGGGCGCCCACGGTGACGTGCCAGGAGCCGTCCCACCAGGCGGCGGTGACGTTGAGCGAGGGGAAGTCGGTCGCGGCCTTGCGCACGGCCTCATAGCTTGCGCGGTAATCGTGCTTAACGACCACGACATGCTCAATAACGTCGCGCACGTAGCCCATGTCAACGAACTCCGCGAGCGGCACGCGGCCGGCGCCCGTCAGCTCAACATAGGAATCGAGCGCGAGGAAGGCGGAGAGAACGTCCGAGAAGCCAAAGCGGCCGTAGATGCTGCCGCCCACCGTGGCGGTATTGCGCAGCTGCACGCCCACAATGTCGTGGACAGCAAACTCAAAGACATTGTTGACAAGCGCGTTGAGCCCGGCATGACGCTCGAGCTGGCGCAGGGTGCACATGGCACCGATGCGAAACTCGGTCTCGGTCTCCTCGATCTGATCGAGTCCGCAGGCCGAAAGGTCAATCGCCGTCGCCACGCGACGCGAACCCAGGCGCATCCAGATGCCGCCGCCCACAATCTTGTTGTTACGGTTCTTCTGCAAGAGCTCATAGGCTTCGGCCGCGTTTCCAACACGGACGTAGGTACCGAACTTGAGCACGTTCTCCCCCATCTCTTCACTTGTCCAGTACTTTTAAGTGTACCAAACGAGGAGCCGCACACCGTTTTAGGACAAAATCCACCCACCCATCCATAACTTGTGGTGATATACGGACTGATTAGCCGTTCTGGAACGCAAAACAGTCCGTATATCACCGCAAGTTATGAGGAGTCCTCCGGGATAGAAAAGGCTCCCAGCCAGATAGCTGGGAGCCTCATCACAGGCTATGTCGAGCGAAGATTTAGCAGACGCCCTGGGCGAGCATGGCGTCGGCGACCTTCAGGAAGCCGGCGATGTTGGCGCCCATGACAAAGTTGCCCTCCTGGCCGTACTCCTTGGCGGTGTCGTCCACGTTGTGGAACATGCCGCGCATGAGCTGCTCGAGCTTGCCGTCGACCTCCTCGAAGGTCCAGGACAGGTGCTCGGCGTTCTGGCTCATCTCCAGGCCGGACACGAGCACGCCACCGGCGTTGGCAGCCTTACCAGGCATAAAGGCAACGCCGTTCTCCTGGAAGTAGGTCGTGGCCTCGATGGTCGTGGGCATGTTCGCGCCCTCGCCGACCACCTTGCAGCCGTTGGCGACGAGCGCCTGGGCATCCTCGAGCAGCAGCGTGTTCTCGCGAGCGCAGGGCAGCGCGATGTCGCAGGGCAGCTGCCAAACGCCGCGGCCGTCGCCCTCGTGCCACACGGCGTTGGGCTTCTCGTCAACGTACATGGCGAGCGTAACGCCCTTGTCGTGGCCAGAGCGCTTCTTGTTGTAGATGTGCTCGAGCACGGTGTAGTCGATGCCGTCGGGATCCTCGACCCAGCCGTGGGTATCGGAGCAGGCGAGCACCTTGCCGCCGAGCTGAGTGACCTTCTGGACCGCGTAGATAGCGACGTTGCCGGAGCCGTGAACGACGACGTTCTTGCCCTCGAAGGAGTCGCCGCGGCTCTTGAGGTACTCGTCCACAAAGTAGGCCAGACCGTAGCCGGTGGCCTCGGTACGGGCGAGCGAGCCGCCAAAGGAGAGGCCCTTGCCGGTGAGAACGCCGGTCCACTCGTTGGTCAGGCGCTTGTACTGACCGAACAGGTAGGCAACCTCGCGGCCGCCAACGCCCAGGTCGCCGGCGGGAACGTCGGTGTTGGGACCGATGTGGCGATAGAGCTCGGTCATGAAGGACTGGCAGAAGTGCATGATCTCGTTGTTGGACTTGCCCTTGGGGTCAAAGTCGGAGCCGCCCTTGCCGCCGCCCATGGGAAGGGTGGTCAGGCTGTTCTTGAGGATCTGCTCCAGGCCCAGGAACTTGAGCATGCCCAGGGTGACCGTCGGGTTAAAGCGCAGGCCGCCCTTGTAGGGTCCAATGGCAGAGTTGAACTCGACGCGATAGCCGCGGTTGACCTGGACCTTGCCCTGGTCGTCGACCCAGGGGACACGGAACATAACGATGCGCTCGGGCTCGACGAGGCGCTCAAGCAGGGCGGCCTCCTCGTACTCGGGATGGGCGTCGAGCGCCGGCTGGATGGTGCCGAGGATCTCGGTCGCGGCCTGGATGAACTCAGGCTGCTCGGGATAGCGGGCCTTGAGCTCGTCGAGAACTTTCTGCGTGTAGCTCATGCTTCCTCCAATTGATGGAAAAGAAAAGTGTCGTTCGAGGCGCCCCATGCGCCGCGAGCTTTATCGAGTATGGATAATATCGCACTGTTGCAGCAAAGTTTCGCATAAGCCGACGAGCGGATGTTTCGTTTTGATTACGATGCAGGTAGAAGCGTTTTTGAGCACCTGACGAACAAATCGCGTGTTTCAAGGCTGTTTCGTCCACATGTTTCTAACCACCACATTGGGGCACCTTTGTGGTGGTGCTGGCGGTTAGAAGACGAGCTGATGGTAGTCGGCGGGGGTTACGCGGCCTTCGGTGGCAGCGCGGAAGGCGGCAAGCGCATCGCCCGAGAACGGCATGGCCCAGCACAGGCCGCAACCTGCGTTAATGGAGCCGGGCAGCGGCATGATGCGCCCGGGCACACCGGCGGCAAGGCACAGCTGCTCGCATTCCATCACATCGAAAGTGCTGTCGAACGACACGATGATTTTGCGCTCGTGGTCGAGAGCATCACCGGACGGGCCTTCGCGGTGCGACTCGCGATACGCAGCCGCCGCTGCCTCTTCCTCGGCCGTATGTCCACAGCCGCCACAGCCGCAGGTGCAAGGCTCGGACCCATCGCAAGTGCAAGGTTCCCCAGTATCGGGGCAAATATCATGTGACACGGCATCTCCCGTCATTGATGTGTGCAGAACTAGGCGAGCAACTCGGCCGCCGCAAACTCCTCGGGCGTATTGACGTTCTCGAAGCAGAGCGTCGAGCCTGCAACCTTAACGATCTGCGGCTCATCCATATAACCAGCCTGAACGCGATTAATCAGGCAGCGAATGCGCTGACGGTCGCAGGCGAGCAGCTCTTGGGCGACCGGCGCACACGCGCCACGGCGCCAGACGGCACAAAGCGGCTCAATCCCCCGCTCCTCGCGCGGCACGCACACGTCGAGCGCATCGGCCTCGACACAGCCGGCAAGGGCACCGATTAGCTCCGAAGAGACAAACGGCATATCACAGGCGACGATAGCCACGAGGGGCAGCCGGGCCGCAGTCAGCGAACTCGCGATGCCGCGCATGGCACCCGCCGGCCCCTCAAGGTCCGGCACTATTCGCGGCACCATGCCGCCAAACGCGCGCTCCTCAAGATAGGCAAGCTCGCTGGGGCGCGACGTCGTCACGACCAACTCGCCGGCAACTGTCGCCAGCCGACCCAGCACGCGCTCGATGAGCGGTTCGCCGCAAAACGTCATGCGCGCCTTATCGCGGCCCATGCGTGAGGACAGCCCGCCCGCCTGGACGACGCAAGAAAGATCGGCCCGTCTTACGGTAGTCATACGGCAAAACACCTCCATCGGCATGCTCGAAGCCCAACGCACGGGACCAATTACCGTAGGCGACAAGGCAGAGGACACGGCGAGCCCGTGCAGAAACAAAACAGCGCCTTTGCGGCACGCAGCAAGACCGCGAGCACAAAAGCGCTGGTAGCGTATGGCGGGAACGTATGTGAATCGAACACATCCAAGACGTTTTGCACGCCTCGCAACGGTTTTGAGGACCGCGGAGCCCACCGGAGCCCATCCGTTCCCAAGTGCGACGGTATTTTACCAAACCGAGCAGCCAATCTAGCGTAGGGACCTCAGGCCGCCGGCCTCCTTGTCGAGCACCGTAAAGCCATCAGCATCCAGGTGCTCCAAGATGCTGATGGCGCGCTTGCGCGACACACCCAGGGCCTCGCGCAACACGCTCGTGGTGGCAGC